>CAXTUE010000073.1:0-12326 GCA_964247355.1 uncultured Ktedonobacteraceae bacterium
GGTTTTGTAGTAACCACCAACCACTATTCTGTCTCTTTCTGGCGTGTTGAATTACTCTCCGTTGTAGCTTATATAGGCAAGAACAGAACAATAGTTTGTGCCCATGTATGTTCCAGGAAACTCACCTATGCTAGTTGAGTCGCTTTATGCGATAGGCGAACGGCGTGTAATAGAATTCCCTATGCGGTTGCGGCTCCCCTTTTTTCATAAGACATTTAGGCTAATCTATGCGAAATGCCGCGCTAATAGAAACATGCTGATATACAATAGCATTGTATGTTAGCCAATGGTGTCGAATACTGTTGGCGATATGAGAAACGATGCTAATTTGGCGTGTGCCAATGGTGCAGATAAAAAAAAGACAAGTAGGATAGTAGCGCTTATGATGTTTCCCCGCATAACCGCAGCCATTTTTGTGCTCCTTCTTATTGGGTGTTTTGCTCTTGTCGGCATAGGGAGTGTGGCCCTTGTCGGCCCAGGAATGACGCACAGTATGATGTCAGATCACGACTCAGGGATGATTATGACTATTAGCCCTGACATGAGTTTTACCTTGAAGACGGCGGACGGCAAAAAGATGAGCTTTCAATGCTCGGACCGTTGCAAGATTGCGCTCAGCCATATGACACGTCATGAGTTGGAGAAGGCCCATACAGATGTGTATTATGTCGAAGAGGCGAATAATACTCTTCTCGCGCTAGATGTGGATTAGGAGGTGTTGGATGCGTTTGTTGAGAATAAGAGGTAGATTGTGATATATAAGAATGATAAAGGACTCGCAATACAAAAGCCGTATCTGGAACAAGCGGATATCGTTATCGTTGGCAATGGCATTGCTGGGTTAACGGCGGCAGTTGAGGCGCGAGGTTTCGCACCGGAGAAAAACATCGCGATTATCACCGATCAAATTCATCCGACTATTCATACTCCTGCCCTCAAACAATTCGCAATAGGCAAGTTGGCGCGTGAACAATTGCTTGCTCATCCCGCCGGGACCGAGCGTTCTGAGCGTATTCATGTTGTGACAGCCCATGTGGAAGAGATTCACGCACAGAGCAAGTATGTGATGTTAAATGATGGGCGTGGTTTTGGCTATGGTTCGCTCTTATTGGCCACTGGTAGCACACCAACTGGGCTTGGGAATGATTTGCCAGGGCGCGAGTTCGATGGTGTAATGACATTGCATCGCCTGCAAGATTACCTTGATTTGCGCCGACGACTGGCTGAGGTCAGCGAGGCTGTGGTTATCGGCGGTGGGGCACATGCGATAGAGACGGTGATGGGTCTAGTTCACTGGGGTATTCATGTCAACTGGCTGATTCGTAGCGATACCTTTATGCCACGTATCCTCGACGAGGCTGCATCGAAGATGGTACTGTCTCGTATTCAACGTGGACGCGTGACGGTTTCCACGCAGACCGAGGTTGTCGGTATTGTTGGGAGAATTGGCAGTGTCGTCGGTGTGATCACCAATAGCCAGGAAATGATACCATGCCAATTGGTGCTCTCCTGTACCGGAACACAACCAGTTATGACCTTAGCTCAACGTTGCACGCTTCCTATGCGTCAGAAACGCGGTATTCTTGTTGATGATCAACTGCACACGAGTGTACGCGATATTTACGCTGCTGGTGATGTAGCTGCCCTCAAAAATTCTCTAACTGGAGCGTACGAGACGAGGGCACAATGGTATGCTGCTGTGTCACAGGGACGTACCGTCGGAGCGGTAATGACGGGGCATGAGGAGTTAGCGCGTGAACCGTTCGGAGTGCAGTGGCACGCAACACATCTTGGCGAATTGTCGATGCTCACGGTTGGCGATCCACTTAGCTTGCATAGCGGCATAACGACACTGACTGATACCAGTCAGGGCGGGTATCGCCGTATGGCAATTATTGATGACCGGCTCGTTGGCTATCTCTCACTTGGCTCGCGACAACCTGATAGTCTGGCAATTAAGCGTATCATCGACGAAGGCCACTCGGTACGGACGATCACGAAAGCTTTGCTCAAAGGCACCTTTGACGCACGAAAATACCTCTCGCAGCAACATGCGCTCAATGCTCATGGTATGCTCACGACAAAAGCGTTACCCTCGTTATCATCAGCACTTACTGCAAGAAATACTGACGCACAACGAACTCCTACCTATATTCCAGGAGCAGCACAGAGTCATCCAACGCGAGTGTTGTCGGCTCAGGAAGAGCAAGCCTTTGTGCAAACCGATCCTCTGGTAGCAATAGAACGCGACACCGGTAGCCTGCAGTCCTATGCTGAAGCCGCGCGCCAAACAGACACGCTCTATACCCCTGGTCCGCAAAGAACACCTGAAGCTGTGGAAGAGGAAATGAGTCCATTTACAGGCCGACTGCCATCTAACGTTGAAAATGTTGTTGAATCAACACTCGTGCGCGAGGAACGTACGTCGACAGGCAATCTCTGGTCGTATGCTCCTCAGGCACCCTCACAATCGGTTCAAGAGCCAGTGCGTGAGCGTACTGGCAAGTTATGGGCATATGGCAACAACAATAAATATAGGAAGGGGCACTAAATGTTTAAATCAGCATTTTTGCATAAAACGGGACCGCAGGTTGCACAGGAGATTTCTGCCTGCATCGGTTGTAATGAGTGCCTGATTGCTTGCCCCGCGATTGCTGAGCCTGTCACGATAGATGTGCTCAATCGCGAAACGCTTTCAGGCCATATATCGCCAGCCGTTGCGCGCTTTACACGCTCTTGTTACCAGTGTGGTGCGTGTGTGGACCCGTGCCCTGTTGGTCTACATCGTGATGCTATGATGATGTTGCTCAAGGTCCGTCTCTTGCAAGCAGGACAGGAGCAGTAGTTCATGTACACAAACCTATTTGAGCACGACAATCAACAGAGTAGCGTTAAGCAAGGCGAAAAAGGCTATCCATGGTTTTTTTCTTACCTCACACCTATACGTATAAAAACAACGCTTATAACACTTATCATTCTGGTGTTAAGTGCGGTAGGCTACTTCTGGTATAGTCGCAACGGAAGCGATCCCTATCCCGATAGTGTAGTAGGGCTGACCTTTGCTGTTGCTGGCACACTCTGTTTTGTCTGTGCGGGACTACTCTATACATTGAAGCGTCGCTCACGTAAACGCGCTATTGGCGCACTTAATGGAGCTTTGCAATGGCATATTGCCCTCGCTATTCTGGCACTGGCCCTGCTCTTCATGCACTCCTTCGGCAACTTCAATCCGCGCACAGGCACATTTGCTTTGTATGGCATGATCGCGATGGTCATCAGTGGCTTTATTGGTCGCACTCTTGATCACTTCATGCCTCGCCTCATCGCTCAGGAGGTACAGAAGGCTCTGACGACGCAGGGCGATGATCGTATCGCGACTATCTCACGCAAACTGCAAGATATTGTTGTCTACAATACGCAAGAGGTCCAGCCGTTTCAGGCACAATTGGGAAAAACACTTTCTCCATATGCGACACGAAACAGCAAACAGGGTACAGCGAGTGCATTTAATAATGGCGCAGCCTCCTGGGACCTTGCCTATATCTCATTAGAGGAGACACCGCAAGAGATAAGCCGGAGTGAGCAACAGTACCGTTTTGTGCCCGATAGAAAGAGTGCGCTTGTCCAGCCGGGTGCTCTTATGCCGGGAGCGCAGGCACAGCTTGCTGCCATCGAGGACGTACAAAAGGCATTGCAGCGTGAGCAGTTCTTTCGCTACACTATTCGCTACTGGCGCATTCTTCATATCTGTATCGCCCTCGCTACGCTTGGCCTTACACTCTGGCATATAGAATATGCCATAACGCTGTGGTTGCCGCATTAAACATTGGAAAATACATACGTAAAATCCTCGCTATGAAAACGTCTGCTGTTGTAGACCCCTACAAATGGTCCAGTACACGGATCCGAAAGGAACTACATATGGCAGACGATACTATGTCAACCAATGTATGCCAATCCACGTGAAGTTGCCCTGAGTTCTCCTGCAATTGTCAATGATGTCGTCTTTGTCACAACGAACGCCGCCGCATTCTATGCCTTCGACACGCTTAGCGGAAAACTGCTCTGGCAAGCGAACGATCTCGGCACACCTACGCGTGGTACACAAGCCGCCGATATTGTCAACATTGGTCCTGCCGTCTACGGCGACTACGTTGTGATTGGCACTGGAGCGGGCAAACTGCATATCTACACGTTTTAAGCAAAATCCAGTAGTGACCAGGTTTACCGCGTCCATCAGTAATTCGTTGCCTATGTGCTCACCGTCACTCATCGAATGCACCAAGTACAATTAGCTACCTGCCAGTTGCTCTATAACAGGTGCAAGTGCTGCAATACTATCACTGCCGAGCACAGAGAAGTACGTTATTCCGTGTTGCTCACGCTGCCGATAGAGCGTCTCACAGATTTGTTGCACCGTTCCTATGAGAAAATGTGGACTATGCAAAACCTGTTCTGCTGAAAGGCCAACGCCCTGTGCTATATGTCCAGCTACCATCTCTCTGGCATCAGTGACCTTCACACTAAAGACGAAGCTATTGAGTTCAAGCTGCTCAAACCTCTCCCCCGCCGCTTCTCGAATCCACGAGAGTTTCTGTTCTGTTGCTTGTGCAGTGATATTATTCATCTCGAAATTGCCCTCGCCCGGCTTCACAATAGCCGTAAGCCCCACAATATCCGCCTGTCGCGCGGCTAAAGCGAGCATACGTTTTCCACCACCACCAATATACATCGGAGGATGAGGTTTTTGCAGTGGTTTTGGTAAGCCATTGAGACCTTGTATCGAGTAGTATTTGCCCTCAAAGCTCGTTGGTTCTTCAGAGAAGAGAGCTTTAAGTATCTGTATTGACTCTTCCAAACGTCTGATGCGGGTACCAGCCGAGTTATATGGAATGCCGGACCACGTATAGTCGTCTGGCAGATAGCCAGAGCCGAGACCCAGTTCTACCCGTCCTCCCGATAGTAAATCAAGTGTAGCAATCTCTTTCGCAAGTACAGCGGGATGACGTAGATCGTTGTTGAGCACAAAACTTCCTATACGGAGTCTCTTTGTCGCATCGGCGGCCGCCATCAGTGCAATAGTAGGAGAAATGTTGACCATCTCGAAATGATCTGGTGCTTGAATTGTCGAATAGCCCATAGCCTCAATGCTGCAAGCCTGCTCTTTCCAGTCTTCACGTGAGCGCGCGCCGTGAATAACGGCACCAAAGCGGAAAGGTCGTTGCGACATAATGATAGTCACTCCTTCTGTAGTCGTACCCATTGTCTGTGAGGAAGTGTGAAACACGAAGGCAATTAACGAGCGATTGCCTCCATAATGCTGTACGGGGACGCAGTAGGGATAATGTAGAGACGAGGTACGCGCTAAATGTACATGAGCAGCACACAAAACAGTAATCGCCGCTTGCTACATCTACTATACACTCAAATAATCTTTTTTGCAAAGATATGTGACGGTGTGTTTGATAACATACATAAGGAAACAGAGTGAAAGTGAGAAACTCTATCTCCTTTCACTCTGTCTCCTTTTTACTTTACGCTATTACATTGATAGGATTCAGGCTATGTTGGCTAGAATTTTTTCGTGGTGCTGTAACTACCATCTCTACCGAACAGATATGTATCTCAGGACGGCCCGCGAGTAGTGGCATAAGCCCCTGAAAGTAAGGGATGAGTCGACTATCCTTGCTCGCACTCTCTATTGCGTCCTGACTATCCCAATGACCATAGACCAGTATCGCGTCAGCAGTATTTTTGAGAATAGCCGCTCGTTGAAATCCCGGCAAGTAAGGAAATACTTGTTCATGCCACTGCTGTACATAGCTGAGCAGGCGCAACTGATTCTCAGGGGAAACCGGAAGCTTTACTATTTCCGTCACTGTTTGTGGTCGGTAGCTATCGGTAACGATAGGTATACGTGGAACGGTGATAGATTGCATTGAGAGCATCCTTTCGTAATGTGTGCGATGATATGTAAATAAAGAGAAAAAGATATACTGAATCAGGCTATAGTGTACATGCTGCAGATATGCACCAAACAGAGAGTTTTTCGCTTTTCGAGATAACACTTAGCTTACTTAACTAATTGTAAACTCTGATGAGGTTGAGAAAGTGGTGAACCGGTGAAGATTTGGTAAGGATTGTGTTAGCGCAGGTTGAGTTTTCTTTCTATATGGTTATAAAGGTTTACTTAAGTATACCTGTTTCGACATGCAGCGTGTACCAACAAATAGCACGTTACACAAAATTTTGGCGTATTTTTCGTGTAAATGCTTCATTTGTATAGTGTTTCGTTGCTATTTCTTAACCACTATCTTGTTTAAAACACACTATAACAACAAAATCTTAACTCAATAACTACCCTATTTTAGGTATCTTATTCACAGCAAAATTTGTCAAAAGAATTATCAAAAATACATTCTGATTTGGTACTCAGTGGACGTACATCTACTGCAATCATTACTTCACAAACTTGTGGTAGATACTTTTTTGAACGGTGAGTCACTTCTATTTATGTGACGATTTTGAAGAAGGAGATGATAAGCATTAATGAGTAGTAATATGTCTCTGTATCCAGAGCCTCCACGGGAAGTCAGGCCATCACGTTCAACGCTTGCTCCTTCTCGTGTACGAGTAGAGCCATTGGCTTCACAATGGTGGCGACCATTGTTGAACAGGTGGTACAGCATTTCGGCACCAGTGGATGTCTCTGATAGCGCATCGTTAGAGAGGAGGGAGATAGTTCGCCGTGGACGAGTAGCAAGTCTCATCTTGCCCGTTATCATTGCATTAGTAATTCTCCCTATTCCGACGGCTTTTGGAAATCCTATCCTGCTGAGCACTCTTATACTGGTCTTGAGTCTCGATGTGGTTGCACTCTTTGGACTTAATAGAGCGGGACATGTCACGGCGGCAGGTATTCTTGTTGTGATCGGAGTCGAGCTTGGTCTGGGTGTATCGATTCTTACCTTTCCGGGAGGCTTTGGACCAAGCAACTTGCCCCTATTTGATCTTATGGTGCAGTCTCTCGTGGTTGCTGTCGCAATGCTTGCTCCTTCAATCGTTTTTTTGGTTGCCGTGATAAATGGTATCTTTATTGTTGCGGTGTTGCGCTCCAACATTCTCACGTCAGACCTGGCAAAACTCGTCACAACGGATGCTGGAAGAATAGTTATACAGCCAATCACGCTACAAATCGCTATCGCGTGGCTGACATTTGTCTTGCTAAGAAGTACCAATCAAGCAATTAGACGTGCCGACCGTGCAGAGGAACTCGCGGAACTGGCACAACAAAACCTTGAACTGCAACAACGTGAAATTGAGCGAACACACCAGATCGAGCAAGGTATTGAGCAGATACTGGCGGCGATGGTTCGTTTTGCCAACGGCGACTCCTCTGTACGAGCACCGGAATCACAGGATAATGTTCTATGGAAAATTGGACGCTCTCTCAATAATTTGCTCGCGCGTCTTAAGGATTATCACCGGAAGAGTTATGAACTGGAACAGGCTCGTAAAGAAATCGCCTCTCTCTACAAGAGCTTTCAAACCACTGCATCCGCGCAAAATGAACTTCAAAGAACAAGAGAGGCAACTGCTCGTTTGAAAGAAGCCATTAAGCAGGCCAAGAGCAAGGGTACCTTGTTAGCAGTGCCTGTGCGTAGCGGAACCATCGTCGATGAGATCGCGGTGGAGTTGCGTACCATTCAAATTCAACAGGATTTTCATAACTTGCGTTAACCCGAAATTCAACCTCTTATCTATCTATGTATTTAGGAAAGGAAACAATCTCATGCGTTCTTTAACTTTTCGTTACTCCGTACTCTGTTTTGTTATTGTCGTTGCTCTTGTAAGCATCCTGTTTGGTGCTCAAGTATTCTCCGGGCTGACCCATCATCAGGCTGTGAAAAAGGCTCACGCTGCTGGTCCTCTCAGTCCTGTCGGCCAATGGAGTTTGCAAGTGACCTTTAATGGTACAGGACCTACAAACGAGTCAATTATGAGATTTGACGCTACTAATCCATATGGAATTGGTGGCATATGTACAGTGTTCACACCAGGTCCTGGTAACGGCTACTGGGTTATGGGTGGGAGTGGGCAGTTCCATTATAGTTTCACAGAAGCTGTTCTCGATCAGAATGGTGTACAAATCGGGAAGGTCTATGTGCAGCAAAATGGTATCATGTCTGCTGATGGAAACTCATATGATGCCCAGGGACAAGGAACACTGGTATTAAACAACACACAATCTATTGTCAATCAAACGACAACACACGCTACGAGGGCATAGCGCCAACCGCCTCTTCCTAGAATGGCCCTGTATCTTTCACCACACAAAAGATACAGGGCCTTTTTGCTGCTCGAAAAGCATACAAGCGTGTCTTCGTTATTCCCTCTCACATTCCTCGAGTAGGTATCTTTTTCTGCACCACAAAGTACCAAAACCTCTAAAGACATACGGGGTCGCGTTTCTTTTTTTAGAAAGGGCAGACCATGTAGGAAGGCTGCCTGCGTAGGGCACGACGCACATTCGTGTCCGTCTAGGAAGAGGCACAATCGTATGTTTTCAGGACAACAAATAGAGCGTGTAGAACGAGGACCGTTGAGACGTTCCTTGACCTGTCTTGCCCTATTGCTGCTAAGTATGTTGCTGGTCACGGGCTGTACATTGCCGTGGCGTCATCATGGAACGCGCACAAATGCAAATACAAAAGCCGCACATGCACCCAAACCCACAACCGCACAGTTGCTCACATCGTTGCAAAAAAACTTTCGACAGGCAAGCACATTCCATGTCACAATGGAGGTGCAGAACTCTGGTCCGGTAGAGCAGAATCAGATACAAATTCATACCGCCAATGGGGACGTGTCCATGCCGGATAAAATCAAGGCGCAGGCCACCGTTATTATGTCTGGCCAATCGCTGACGGTCAATCTTATTAGTGTGGGCGACAATCAATTCATCACCGACCCTGTGACCGGCCAATGGCGCGTTATCAAGGGCGTACTCGATCCGCGCACACTCACGAATCCAAATACAGGTATTATCTCGGTCGTCAATAAAGTACAGAATGTTAGCCAGCCTAGGTCTGCTGTCGTGAATGGCAATCCATGCTGGGAAATTACGGGTCAGCTCGACGCGAAATATCTTGCCTTCTTCACAGGTGGTGGCGTACCTGATGGCACAATGCTCCAAACGGTTGCCTGTATCGGCAAAGGCGACTCGTTGCCCTATCTCGTTCAAGTGACAGGGCAGGCAGCTACTAGCGATACACCTCAGACAACTCGCATATTCACGCTCTCAAATTATAACGAAAGTATAAATATTGCTGCTCCACAAATTTAATATGCTCTCTATTCGTCAAAATTCTCGCTCCGCAAAGGGGGGAAGATGTATACATTAGAAGACGATAACGAAACATCCTCGCGTTTGCACAAAAAAGATATGTTACACGCGCAACACACACAATCTATTTTCAGTCTCCCCGGTGAAAGCGAGGAGCAGGTAGGGACATTCGCGAGCTTCGAGCCAGGAATGAGCGACTTGCCAGAGGACGAAGGCGCGCACACGTCGCTGCTCAAGCGTTTTTCGTTTCTGCATAAGGCAACAAAACAGGATGCAAGTGAGAAGGCAACAACACATCTCGCAACCCTTGCACCCCCCACACAGGAACCCGTGATACCGCTCGTCGGGCCGCTACCTGCTGAGCCTGTACCTCCTGTGAGTGCGGAGAAGCCAAAGCAGAGCACAAATGCATTGAAGCAACTGACAACACCTGCAAAGGCAAACACGGGGAGTCAGAAGGCTGCATTGGCTGCATTGACAATGGCCTGTATCGCGGTCTTCTTTACCACACTTGATCAAACGGTGGTAGTGACGGCCCTTCCGCAAATCATCACCGACCTGCACGTGCCAATCGTGCAACTCGATCACGCGGCCTGGATTGTGAGTGCCTATCTGCTTGGCTTTGTGGTGGTGATGCCATTGATGGGCCGCGTCTCGGATATCTATGGGCGGCGGCGCATCTTCTTGCTGTGTCTGACAATCTTTGGTCTCAGCTCTCTGCTGTGCGCCATTTCGCCTCTTTTGGGAGAGTTGCTCGACCTGAGCTTTTTGAATATCATTGGAGTCGGTACATCCTCTCCTGGTTTGGTCATTCTTGTCGCGGCGCGTTTGTTTCAGGCTATTGGCGGTGGTGCTATTGTACCAGTGGCGATGGCGATTGCCAACGATTTCTATGGTAAAGAGAAGCGCGGTCTGGCACTTGGCATTATCGGTGCGGTAACGGAGGCTGGTGGCGCGCTTGGCCCATTATATGGGGCTATCATCGTGCAGCACCTCGGCTGGCAATACATCTTCTACCTCAATATCCCGCTCGTCGTCGGCCTCATGATTGCCGCGTGGATGCTGATCCCCAAAGGTACGTGTTTGCGCGAGGGTATTGATTGGATTGGTACGCTCTTGCTCGGTATCGCCTTGACATGCCTGAGCCTCGGTCTGGCACAACAAGGCACCTCATTGGGGCCAGCAGTGGCGAATACACCCGCGCCACAGAACAATCCTATCGCGCTCGGCCTTGCGCTTGTCTTCTTCGGAGCCTTTGTGTTTGTCGAACTCAAAATGCGCTGGCCCGTTGTCGAGGTACGCCTGTTCAAGAAACTTGCCTTCAGTGCAACCTCGCTGGTAAGTCTGCTCGTGGGTGCGGCCCTCATCATCGCGCTGGCTGATATTCCGATTTTTGTCGATACCGTTCTACAGCGTCCAGTACTGGATAGCGGCCTTGCTCTTTTACGCTTAACGGTAATGATACCGGTTGGTGCGGTACTTGGTGGCTGGCTATGCGAGCATATTACAAGTCGTTTTACCGCTATTCTCGGCTTACTCTTTACAGCAGTTGGCTTTTATCTGATGAGTCGCTGGCCCATCACGGTTGACTGGACACAAATCACGATTAGCACAATCACGGCTGGCCTGGGCTTTGGACTGGTGATCGCGCCGATTGGCACAACGGCGATCAATGCTGTCAGGGCTACACAGGCGGGTGTCAGTTCGGCAGTTGTAACCGCACTCCGCATGGTTGGTATGATTCTTGGTTTAGCTGCTCTTACCTCGTGGGCGTTGGCCTCCTTCCGCCAGTTGGCCTCGACCTATCCATCCCTGCCAACATCGGCGAACGCGAGCCAGTTTAGCGCATGGTCGAAGGGGTACGCGGCACACCTCGTTGCATCGGCCCACACTGTTTATAGCGATGTCTTCTTCTTTTCGATGATTTTATGTCTAATCGCGCTTGTACCTGCACTTTTCCTGTGGGGACGCAAACCACCTGTCGAGGAGGCAGAGTCAGCTCTAGTGCTCGCGACTGTAGCGACAGAAAGTGATAGCGAAGCTGTTGTAGCAAGTGCGGCTCTGCACGAGGCAAAGACGCTCACAGTGACAGATGGAGCCGAGGCTTCATCTGTTCCTGTCGAGAGTGCCGAGGCCGCACCAGTTCCTGTACCCATTGTTCCTAAGAAGACAAAACTTAGCCCTAAACGAAAACGCTTGCTTATTATCGGTAGTGTCGCACTCATCCTGTTGCTCATCGGTGGCGGCATCCTGGCATCCTTCCTGTTCGGGCCAGATGATACATCTGACTCAACAGCAACAGATACCTCGACAGGAACCACAACGGTAATTGGCACGAACAAACCCACAACGGTCGTGTCAGGTCCGCGCATGATGCAACTCGGCCTAGATGCAGGAGCGTTGACCTCGGTCTTCGCATCACAACTACATCTAAAGAGCGGCGTAATCACTGATTTAGCGGTCACACCAACTCCTAACGATGGTCTCGTCTTGAACTTGAATTTGCATATCGACGCCAATGGTATTCATCGTATAATGCCGCTCGAACTGGATGGCACATTAGGAGTCGATGACCAACATAACCTGAGCTTACGCGTCTCACATCTCAAACGGGATGGCAGTGATAGTGGTCCAAATGCGGCTGCGCAGATGCAAACAGCCCTCAACCAGCTACTGGTAAACGCGGTCATGCCATCTCTGAGGGAGGGACTCAAGAGCGCACAGCTAATCTCGGCCCATACTACCAACGCGATTTCCTGTGGCAAGGGAACCGAAATGCTGGTGCTATTGATCAAAGCACCCCCGATTCAGGGAGTTGCGGCACAGCCAACGCCAGTCTCATTCTGTTTCAGCGGCCCAATCGATCTGAACAAATTGTTATCGCATTAATCTTTTGATACGCTCGGTACGGGTCTGATTTCATCACACCCCGTTTACACGTCACATTTCGTTTACACATAGATGTAGAAGGTGAACGGGG
>CAXTUE010000074.1:0-720 GCA_964247355.1 uncultured Ktedonobacteraceae bacterium
TCTGATACCGCTCTATCCGCTCGATGGCTATCAGATCATCTATACATTGCTACCGAGCAAGCAGGCCGTACAGTTCGCGAAATCGGCACCCTACGGGCCATTCATTATACTGGTACTTTTCTTTTTCATACCCTTCCTGGCGCGTCTATCCGGTGTGGGAGGATTTTTCCTGTTCCAACTCGCGTACTATATTCTGGACGGCTCGTTGCACTTGATCTCGTTGGTTGTGGGTCCGCTCCCCAACAGCTTCGACCTGATTCAAGCCCTGTATCTACAATAAGTGCCTGTAATATGAGTGTTCCATCAGCATGGTTACGAGTTGTTGCCTACCGTCTCGGACAGGTACGGCAACAACTCGGCTTCGTATCGCCACTTTCCTTAGAGGACAAACAAGAGGTGCAACACTGGTTGCCTTCCTCAGCTTTGCCGCTTTTTTACACCATGTCGAACGCGGACCAGCAGCATAGCCTGCGCGTATGTCGTGGTTTGCAAGCGCAAGACTGTATCGAGCGCGATATGTTAGCGGCAGCATTATTACACGATGTAGGCAAGGCACAGGGACGTGTACCATTTTGGACAAGACCCATAATTGTGCTTGGCAAACGTCTCGCACCCCGCCTTCTCGCACGAATAATAATTCCCCTTGAGGAGATGCCTGGAGGGACCGATTATGCATGTTTACGAAATGAAATGGGAATACACACGGACGCGGAAATAAAC
>CAXTUE010000074.1:743-12259 GCA_964247355.1 uncultured Ktedonobacteraceae bacterium
GCGCGGCGAGGACGTGATAAATCGGTCCCTACGAAATTCGTTTCCTTCGCACATATCATGGCGGCTAGCATTGAGTTATGCGTGGTGGCATGCTGAAATCGGTGCGAACCTCGCGGCAAATGCTGGTCTTTCAGAGCAAGCGGTGCTGTATATTCGTACACATCATGAGCCGCATGGACCGGCTGCGGAGTTACATCGCGTTGACGAGGTATCGTGAATATGGTAGAGCAGCTTCATCGACAAGACGTTTCAGTGACCGCGAGTCAGCAGGCGCGCTATGTTGTGCATCTTCCGGCCTTTGAGGGACCGCTTGACCTCTTGCTCCACTTGATCGAGAAGCGGCAGATGGAGATTACGACTATCTCATTGGTGACTGTCACCGATCAATATCTGGCATATCTCAATCAATGGGACGCGGAAATTCTGCCGTTGGCGAACATGGCGGCGTTTGTGAATATCGCCGCGCGGTTGCTTTTTATCAAATCGCAGAGCCTGTTGCCACAAACAGCAAAGGAGGAGATGGCAGGCGAGGTCGAGAGTGCGATAACGATGGCGGAAGAGTTACAGCGTCATTTGATCGAATACAAGCTAGCAAAGGAGATTGCCACGTACCTGCGACAACGCGAGGAGCAGGGCCTACAGACGCACGGACGCTCTGGCTTATTAGCAGGTATCGAGACACAACTTGCATGGACGCCACCAACGCTTGTCGGACTTGAGGCGCATTCGCTAGCACGTGCCTTTCAACGCCTATTAGAATTACAGGCAAAAGAAGTCGCGGAGCACAGCGAGTCGCTATTGCCGACGGCGCGTGTACGTGTCAGCGAACGTATCGCCGAGATCGTCAATACTCTGCAAGAGCGCGAATCCGTCCTGTTATCCGAAGTGCTTCTGAACGAGGAATCGCGCTTCGTGATTATCGTCACGTTCCTTGCCGTGCTAGAACTCTGGAAATGGGAGCGCATCAACGTCCTACAAGATGAATTGATGGGACCGATTATGTTGGAACGCGGCGAGAAGTGGAACGAAAAGATAGATAGTATAGCAATGGAAGAGTAATTGTGTTATCATTTTTGAGTTTATCCTTGACACAAAGATTGTAAATATGCACAATGTGAAGTAGGTGGAATTAGAGAGAAAGTGATGGTTGTCAAAATGTATGAAGGTGCGAGATATTATTAAGATTGTTGAAGCTGATGGATGGCGGCATGTAGAAACTAAAGGGGACCATCGGCAATATAAGCATCAAACAAAACGAGGACGTGTTACGATTGCAGGGCATTTGAGTGATGATTTGCATCCGAAAACGTTCAGCAGTATTTTAAGACAAGCACAAATTAGTAGATCAAAACGTTTACGCGAAGATGATTCAATATATGAGATCAGTTTAGCTTCAGATGAGCAATTAGAAAGGTAGGAAAATTTATGTATCGTTTTCTAATAATTATTGAGCCGGGTAGTCGAAATTATAGTGCCTACGTTCCCGATTTACCTGGATGCGTAGCTACAGGAAGAACAAAGGAAGAAGTTGAAAAGAACATGCGCGAGGCAATTGCTATGCATATCGAAGGGATGATCGAAGATGGTGATCCTATTCCTACGCCTAGCCTTGCGGAGTATTTAGAAGTATCTGTACCAAATTCTGCTGCATAATTGCGGCTAATGCTGTTTGTAGGGTATACTGCTCAAAGGGTTCCACAAACTCTACTCGTGGAGGTATACTCATGACGACAGCGCATAGCTGTGTAATTGCTCCTCATCTTAAAACGGAGTTAGGAAAAGACTCTGACGGTAAATATGGCAGAATGTTTGCGGACAATCTCACAACTCCTGACGATAATGAAACGACGTTACTAGCGTTGAGCCGCTCAGGTTCGACTATGGATATGGTTGTGAAGGTGGATGACGAGGGTACCGCTTCCGATAATCCGCGTATTGCGGCTGGTTTTCCAATTTTTGGACAGTTCATCGCGCACGATATCACTGCTGACCGCAGTCTGCTTGTGCATCATGCGAGCCTCGCGGAAATACACAATTTCCGCACACCGAGCCTTAATCTCGAGACCGTGTATGGGGCCGGTCCAACCGGCGAACCCTTTCTGTACGATCTTGACGATAGCGATAAATTTTTGATTGGCGTCAATGATATTGGTCAGCCAAATGATGTGCCGCGCAATCAACAGGGCCGTGCCCTAGTGAGCGATCCACGCAATGATGTACATCTGCTGATCTCGCAGTTGCATCTCGCGTTCCTCAAGTTTCACAATCGGATCGTTGATACGTTGAGAACGCAGGGTACACCTGCAGCACAAGTGTTTAGCGAGGCGCGTCGTCTTGTAACGTGGCACTACCAGTGGATTGTTGTCCATGAGTTTTTGCCTTTAAGCGTGGGGCAAGAACTGGTCAACGATATCGTGCAGAACGGCCCTAGATTTTACAGCTACGAGAATAGGCCATATATTCCTGTTGAGTTCGCGGACGCAGCCTATCGCTTTGGACATAGCCAGATTAGACCATACTACATGCTGAACAGTAGTGGTATACGCGGTCAAATCTTCCCCGATTGTAAGGGTACATGTCCTGTTCCACACAATCGCGTACTGGACTGGTCATACTTCTTTGCCCTGGATAACACACATCAACCGCAAGCCAGCAAGCGCATAGATACACGTATTGCACATGCGCTGATCGATTTGCCAGAGTCAGTAGTCGGCGTAACGAGCATTCCAGAGGAGCATTCGATAGCATACCGCGATCTTGAGCGTGGGCGCGCCCTTGACCTGCCTTCGGGTGAGGCACTTGCGCGTGTGATGGGCGTCGAGCCACTTCGTAAAGAGGAACTTGGCCTCGACTCATTTCATATGCAAGGTGAAACACCCCTGTGGTACTACATTTTGAAAGAAGCCGAGGTACGCCATAATGGTGAGTACCTAGGTGATGTTGGTGGTCGCATCGTCGCCGAGGTCCTGATCGGTCTCGTGAACGCCGACCCCAATTCTTATCACAACGCTACTGATGAATGGCAGCCTTCACTTCCTGGGCAGCAAGAGGGGGATTTCACGATAGCGGATTTGTTGCGCTTCGTAGCATAAAGCACATCCATTCATATAACACACCCGTAGGGGCATGCATTCTATTCCACCCTGTTGGATACGATTGGTAGGATTGATGAAACGTTCCGATATACCCGAACGTGATCAATTGCCAACAGGGTGGAATAGAATGCAGACCCCTACGAGCATTTCTTTTCCTCGTAAGAAATACATCAGGGACATATACCTCAAAATCTTGACAACAACTGACTCAAAGTTTATACTAACACTATAGTAAACCTTGCATAAAACACGTCTTTACGATACATATCTTTGACATATAAGGAGAACACCTACTTATGGAGGATGCACAGGGAATGTCGGCTGAACAACCAATGACCAACGATACAAATACAACGAACGAGACGGCTCGTATTGCAGAATTAGAGGCGCAACTGGCGAAAGCGCGCCAGGAGTCTTTGGATAACTGGAACAAGTTTCTGCGCGAACGAGCCGATATGGAGAATTTCCGCAAACGCCAGGAGCGTGTGTTGATTGATCGTGTCAACAACCAGAAGAAAGCATTGATCAATAAGTTTCTGGGTGTGATTGACAATGTGGACCGCGCAATGCTGTACCAGGAGACGATGAGCAAGCAAGACTTGCAGCAGGCGTTACGCATGGTACAGTGGCAGATGAGCGAGGTGATGCGCGGCGAGGGTGTCAATCAAGTACAAACAGTGGGTGAGCCATTTAACCCCTACTTGCACGAGGCAATTGAGGCGGTCGAGAACAGCGATAAGCCAGAGGGAACCATCGTGGAAGAGGTGCTCAAGGGCTACACGCTTGGCGATGAGACGCTACGTGCCGCTCGTGTCAAGGTGAGCATGGGAAACAAGTAAACATTCTCATGCATACTCTGAGAGACATACGGAATGTCTCTCTACTCTAGTATAGAGGGCTGGCATATGGAATATAAGGATTATTATAAAATACTTGGGGTTGCGCGAGGCGCGAGCGCGGATGACATCAAGAAGGCTTTTCGTAAGCTGGCCCGCAAATATCATCCCGACGTAAACCCAGGCGACAAGAAGGCTGAGGCGAAGTTCAAAGAGATTAACGAAGCCTACGAGGTGCTTTCAGACGCCGACAAGCGCAAAAAATACGATACGCTTGGTCCAAACTGGCAAGAGCAATTTGGTCCGAGTATGTCGAGTTCGCGTCGCTCGTACAGTAGCACAAGCAATGGTCGTACACAACAACAGTTTGATTTTGAGCAAGGCAACTTCTCGGACTTTTTCGAGACGCTGTTCGGACGAAGTAGCGGCTTTGGACCAACTACAGGCAGCATGGGAGGACGTACTGCCGGTATGCGTGACGATATACGCCGGCGTACAGGAGACGATATCGAGCAACCCGTCGAGGTCACACTGCAAGAGGCGTATACCGGCGGCACTCGTACCTTCAACATTCAATCGACAGAGGTTTGTCCTACCTGTCAGGGTACGGGCGAGGTAAGCGGTCGAGTGTGTTCAACCTGCGGGGGTCAAGGTATGGTCCCGCGCAACAAGCGTATTCAGGTCAAGATACCGGCAGGCGTGGACAACGGCTCGAAGATTCGTGTTGGCGGTGAGGGACAACCTGGCATTGGTGGTGGACCACGTGGCGACCTGTATCTCGTTATCAGCGTCAAGTCTGATCCAATCTTTGAACGCAAGGGCGACGATCTAAACGTCGATGTTGACGTTGAACTTGTTACAGCATTGCTCGGTGGCGAGGTCCCTGTTCCACTGCTCGATGGGCGTAAAGTCATGCTCACCATTCCAGCAGAGACACAGAACAATCGCGTCTTCCGTTTAGGAGGTAAAGGCATGCCTCGGCTACGTGCCGAGGGAAATGGCAATCTCTATGCACGTGTGCGTATTGTATTGCCAACACATCTCTCACAGGAGGAGCGTAGCCTGTTCGAGAAGTTCGCGCGTGGGCGTGGTGCGGAGGTACATTCCTAGCGAGAAAGGAGGTGAGTAGACATGTCTCATACGTCTGAGACTGGTGGTGGGGCATGGTATATCATCAGTGTCGCGGCGCAACGAGCCGATGTGCATGAACAAACGTTGCGTCATTATGAGCGTTTAGGCTTAATCTCACCCGCTCGCAAAGGCGAAAGTCCACATAGTCCACGCCTGTACACGGAGAGCGACATCGAGCGCGTTGTGCAGATACGGGGATTGATGCGCGACCTCGGCGTAAATCTAGCGGGGGTCGAGGCCATTCTGCATATGAAGGATCGGATGGAGGAGTTACAGGGGAAGTTGGAGCAGGAGATGCTTGACTTGCAAACTCAGCACGAGGCCGAGACGCGACGGCTGAAAGAGATTATCGAACGCTTACAGCGTGGGTCAGTATAAATAAAAACAACACACCAGCACCTGCCTGAGTTGAAGGCTCAGGCAGGTGCTGGTGTGTTGTTTTTATTTATACTGCTGGAGAATACCCTTGTTGCTGGGCTTCCTCAACTGTCACAAAGTACACTACATCCAGAGCTTCGCCCGTATTCGTGACAAGCTCAGTTAAGGGTGTCTCGACGGGATAATAGCGTTTGGTGCTTACAACGCCAAGCAGTGTTGCAGGTGTAACAGATGATGCTTCTGAAGCCGTTTTTGTTGTGTCTGCGTCTGTGTGTTCCTCTACTGCTTCAGTGGCTGGAAATGCCTCTATCGTTGCCTGAATTGAAATGGCTGGTATTTTCTCAGTTACTGCGTTGTAGTCATCAAGTTCCGGCTCGGCAATAAGCGGTGCATCTGCTGTTACTTCTTCAGTGACAGGCTCAGTGAGTGCCGGTGCAGTGCTCTCCTGCACAGGTGTTTCGACAGATTGTGCAGCAAGGTATGGCTGATTAGCGGTATATGTTGTACCACTTGTTGTGCTTTTTCCTGTACCATTCAGAGAATTGTTCAATGCAATTTGCTCTGGCTGGCTGTTTTGCTCGTTGCGCTGCAGTTGTCTTCTAACAAGCAGGTAGATTGCAACCACTGCCGCGATCAGGCCAGAACTGAATATAGGCCAGAAAGGAATAGCTTGTCGAGTGTTCTGACCCGTGAGTTGCTCAGTACGCCTTGATAGTTCGAGTTGTGCTTTCCGGCTGCGCTTCTGCACCTCTTTAGCGGCCTTCTGACTGCGCTTCGTCACTTCTCTGGAGACTTTCGTTCCTCGTTTCATGATTTCTTTAGACGCTTGTTCACCGCGTTTGGCGAGTTCCTGTGAGGCTTTTTCGCTACGTTCGACAAGCTCTTGCAAGACATCGTTACTACTATCCGCAACAAGTTGAGTTGCTTTACTGCTGCGTTGCGCAACATTCCGTCCAACTCGTCCACTACCCTCAGAGACAACCTGGGACAGTTTGCTACTCTGGTCTACAAGGTTGTCCAGTAGATTGCCACTGCGCTTTGTCGTTTCTTTACGAAGTTTCTCGCTACGTTCACGTAAACGAGACGACAGCGTGTTCACAACGGGGCCGAGAACAGAGATTGCCATGAAGCCTATGCGGAGCCAACGACTCGTTTCCCGTATAATTTTTTTATTATCGTTACTCATAATTTTACCTTTCAAGGTATCTTTCAAGATATATAGTATTCTACACGTCTGGTATGTATACGATTGATATTAAAGAACAGAAACACGTCTTTAGGGGTCTAATTCCATTACACCTTGTTAGCAACGCACGATATCGAGGAACGTATGTAAACGTTTCAACATCCCTCCCACATTGTCAATCACTAACACGGTGTAATGGAATTAGACCCCTACAGTCACGTATGAAATAATGCTTATAGTTCGTCTTCGTTGCCACTGATTTGCAGGACGAGGCGACAGAAATGCAACATAGCGGATGCGGACTCTAAATAGGCCTCATCGGTTGCAGCCGCCTGCTGTGTTACCATTGCCCGTCGGCGTAATGCGCGTAATACAACCATCACATCTTCCTTGATTGAAGGCTCGATATCGCCCTGCTGCATGAGGCGCACAACCTGACGCACAATCGAGTCAACTTCGCGGCGCATAAGTCCAAGATCATTTGTCCACGGATCGTCTTCGTTCTGCGCACTACTGCTGGCAGTATTGTGCGGACTCCAGAAGAGGGCATCTGCGAATTGATTACGGGATGTAAAATCGCCCGATTGACTGGTATCGCTGGGCCGCGACTTGCGCGTAGATTTTCGAGAGGGTTTACTCGTCCGTCGGGAATGTGCGCCAGGTTCTTCTTGTTTGACCCCCAATTCTTGTAGAAGCAGAGCCAGTTCTTCTTCCCAGCCAGCCATAGATAACCTCCGTGTGAAACAATTGTAACAAATAGGAAGCCGAGACGGGCAAGTAAGGTAATAGGGATGCCCGCGAAATCTTACGCGAAGTGTAACACAGTGCGTCATGCTTGTAAATGGCCCGGAGCGGCGGCTTAATCTGACACAAATACTTCCAGTAAGTGGTACACTTGAGATAGAATTTCCCTATTTCTCCACGGAAAGGAGATAGCTGAATATACCAGCTACAATAGAGCGTATGCTTCTTTTGCAAACCAAACTATATACTCCATCTCTACCCGAACTTCTAGTTCCCCGACCTCGTTTATTCGACCGACTTACGCAGGGTTCGCGTCGTAAGCTAACACTTGTATGTGCATCGGCAGGTTCTGGAAAAACTACTCTGATACGGAACTGGTTGACTGATATCCAACAGCATGAACAGCGAGTCTCGGCTTGGTTGACCCTGGATGCTCAAGACAATGATCCTATCCGTTTTTTCACCTATCTTATTACTGCACTACAAGGTGTTGCCCCTGAACTCGGCCAGATAGCCCTTGCTGGACTGGAGACGCAGCAATTCCCAAATATCCCTCTTTTCCTCACTCAACTTATTCATGAGATTGAAACGCTTAATACTTCTTTTATTCTTGTCCTTGATGATTTTCAGGTAATCACCAACCCAGCTCTTCACGAGGCAATCACGTTTCTTGTGGACTACCTTCCTCGGCAAATGCACCTTGTACTGGGTAGCCGTACTCTTCCTCCTATCGCTCTGGCGCGTTTGCGTACTCAGGGACAGGTGACACAGATACGAGCAACCGATTTACGCTTCACAACATCGGAAGTGACGACCTTCTTCAATATGCACAGCGAACATCATGTATCCGTAGAGAACATTGAGATGCTGGAACAGCGTACGGAAGGATGGATTGCTGGACTACAGTTAGTTCTTCAAGCTCTTCAAGGATTAGACGCAACGCAAACCGCAGATTTTATTGCTACCTTTGCTGGCGATTCTGGTGATATCGCAGATTATCTGCTTGAAGAAGTTTTTCATCGACAACCTGAGCACATTCAAACATTTTTGCTTCAAACAAGCGTTCTGGATCGCTTTTGCGCTCCACTTTGCGATATACTACTGAATGCAGATGAAAACGAGATTAGCCCAAAAAGTCACTCTGTACTCTCAAGTCAGACTATTTTAGATACTCTTGAACAGGCGAATCTTTTTCTTGTACCATTAGATGCAAAACATTACTGGTATCGCTATCACCATCTTTTTGCTGATGTCTTACGTCGTCAGCGGACTCGAGACGTGTCTAAACTTCAGCAACGAGCCGCGCTTTGGTTCGAACAAGAAGGGATGCTTGATGAAGCAGTGAAGTTTCTGCTGGCAGCTAAGGATGTTGAGCGAGCAGCACATTTGGTTGAAATCCATGCGGAAAAACTCTTTTGGGAACGAAGCGACCTGACTACTCTGCTCTCCTGGTTTGAACAACTCCCTGAGCATATTATCCTTACAAGTCCACGATTATGTCTTTCTCATGCATGGGTACTTTCTGAAATGCATACTGACCAAAACACTCTTATTGCTTCACGTCTTCGAGCTACAGCTACACTTCTTGAAGAGGAGGCACCTCCTTTCTTGTCGAGCACTGAAGGCAATAAATACAGTGATGAACGACAACGTATGCTGGCCGAACACAATATTCTCTCTGCAAGAATGCTAAGTCAACAAGGGAATATATCAGACGCCCGCAATTTGTGCCAGCAAGCCCTTGACCAGCTTTCCGAAAAATATGGGCTTCTACGTGGCATTGCACTTGCCATGTACGCCTTCGTCGAGCAAGATATTAATACCGTTAGCTCCCTCTTGACTCAAAGCATTGCTCTTTGTCAAGCTGCCCAAAATAGATATTTTGCCGCCATTTTTACAGGCAATCTTATCGAAATCCTGCTGGTACAAGGACAACTACATTCGGCAAAACGAGCCTTTAAGCGTGTGCTTTCTACTCCTGATAAACACGCTGGCCCTGAAATCGGCATGATGTGTGTCAGTATTGCTATGGTCTATCTTGAACAAAATGACCTGCAAACAGCCGAGGCGTATTTGAGCGAAGGCATCGAATGCTGCCGTCCGTTCGATGCGTGGGCAGGAGTAGTGCTTACTGGCTTCCTCCGCTTAGCACGGATACGTTCTATCCAAAACAATACCGATGCCGCTTACGAATTGCTTGAAGAAGCAGCACAATTTGAAGCACGAAGTCGAATGAGCCAGATTCCTTTTCCCGTTCCAAACCTCAAAACTGAACGCGAGAAAATCGAGAAAAACACTTCTCCATTTTCTCTTCTGTCTTATCCTTTGACAGACCCACTCACAAAACAGGAAATGAAAACACTCCGGCTCCTGACAACTACTCTCACTATTCCTGAAATCGCGGTCGAACTCGTTGTTGAGGTAAGTACTGTACGCACACATATCAAGCGCCTCTACAATAAACTCGATGCGCATACACGCCTTGAGGCGGTGCAAAGGGCCAAAGAACTCGGAATACTAGGAAAGGGGTAGCGTATAAAAACACGTTTCTATTAGCACGATGACTCAGAAAATACCCAATTTTCTCCCCATAGTTGGGGACGCTCTATCCCTATGCTCTCTTGTATTCTTGTCCTAGCAAGAGAAAAGGTGTTCATCACGAGGGAACAAGCTCTTGTTCGGTAGTATTACAAGGAGAACAACTTAATGGCAACTAAAGAACTACAAACAGTGGAACTAACGGGTGGTCCGAAGTGGACACCCAACGTCTTACCCCAAGACCAGGACCTTTCCGGCCATTTCGAGTCCATGATGTCGATGTTCAGCCGTCACGAAATTGTGGCGTACGGTCCACTCGAATCGGGGCATGGCTTCTATGTCTATCAGATGACCAACGTTGACAAAGTTACTGACACCGTACATGCCGATTATGGCATGAAGAATCAAGTTCTGTCCATCGTCGAGATTCTGCCGTGGTATGTAGTCATAGACGGCTCAGCCGCCAAGCTCGAAGGCAAGACGCTCGTCAAGCTAGACTATCTTCCGGGTCCAGCTTACGCTGCTGGCAAGCCACTCGATCAGCAAGACCCATCGCTACTCAATCCACACGTCGAGTACGTTGGTTCCGTCGCTCAGTCTGGTGGTATGTACCTTGGTGGACCCGTCGATCCCACTACTGGTCGTGGACGATACATCCTCATCGTCAATGGAGTTGCCGACGCACAAAGCTTTATGGACAAGGACCCAGCAATCAAGAGCGGCTTCTTTACTGCCACCATGATGAAGTGGACACCCCTGCAGATACAGCAAGCAAAGTAGTAGCACATCGTTGACTTCCAACCCGTCTCATTGGTCCGAACTAAGAGGTGAGTTGGAAGTCAACGAAGTAATAGAAAGAAGCAAGCATGATCTTCGTTCTTATTCATGGCTCATGGCACAATGGTTCTGCATGGTATAAGGTGGAGCATCTCCTGAAGCAGCAAGGAGCAACGGTCTATACTCCAACTCTGACAGGAATGGAGTCGTTCCAACATCCAGCTAGTAAGGACATTGGCCTAACAGTTCATATTCAAGACATCGTTCGTCTTATTCGAGAGAATAAGCTTGAAAACGTGACTCTCGTTGGTCATAGCTATGGAGGCTTTATACTGACCGGTGTCGCTGAACTCGTACCTGACAAAATAAGCAAGCTAGTGTATCTTGACGCATTCATTCCCGCAGACAACCAGTCGCTTTTTGACCTCATGTCACAAGAAACCATTGATGGCATGCGAGCCTCATTGGTGAATGCCGAAGGGAAGAGCAAGCAGGATGGAGCAGAAGAGGTATGGCTTCTTCCTCCCGGCGAACCCCAGGGGTATGGAGTTGTTGACCCGGAGGATGTTGCGTGGTTAAAGCCGCGTATGGTCTATACACCTGTTCTTACTTTTGAGGAGCGAGTCACGATAAAGAATTCTGCTGCGCAAGCAATTGCGAGATACTTTATTCGTTGCACTGAATTCGAGTTTCTGGCACCGGAAGAGCAGAAGGCAAGAAAAGCAGGATGGCCCATGTTTTCCATCAAGACAGGTCATGATGCTATGATTACTCAACCAGAGAAGCTTACCGATATTCTCCAGCAAATTGCACGTTCGTAAGGGAAAATAA
>CAXTUE010000075.1:0-12213 GCA_964247355.1 uncultured Ktedonobacteraceae bacterium
TCCATGCTCCAAGCGAATAGAATCTTCCTCAAGTGTGCCCCATGTCGGCATGTTATTGTAGAGTATATGGACATGCTTCATTGTGTCTTCCCCTTCTGTTGTTGTGCTAGCACCTCGCCGCCGTGTACTGTATAGCCAAAGCTGAAACGATAGCCTTTGATAATTTCGCGTGGTGCGATGGCCTGGAGGTTTTCAAGCGTATCGGGGTAGAAGGTTAATTCGGCATCACCTTCCCAGATTTCGCTTACCTCTCTGTCGTAGCCACCCGCCTTTACCAACTCAAAAATTGCAGGCCCATCAGTATTATAAGCTGGAAAATGCCGTGAATTATGCATCGGCGGATCGTTTACCGTTGGTCCCGTTGGAGAGACACGTTGTAGAGTTACAATAGCTCTAGCAATTTGACGATCATTAGCGGTGCATGTTGCGCCAAAACGCGCGCCAGCTTCGATTTTTGGCGTAGCTTTACCAACCGCATAGGTACGCGTGAGTTGTATTGAGCCGAGTTTTTTCGGAAAGCCTTGAATCCAGCCACGGTACATGGCGAAATCTTTGTCCACCCAGATGTAAACACAACGACTCGCGGGTTTTCCCTGATAGCGACAGCCAACGACCAGGAAAAACTCTTTGTATTGTGCCTGAATTGGATCGACGAGTTCGTGAAAATCTGCGGAGCATGATTGCCAGTCGGCAAAGATTGCCGCGACCGCTCCTGGGTCCTCGGCTGGCTCTAGCTCTGGCGGCAAGAGCGCGGCAACAGCCTCCGGGTTGGTGTGATATTCAACAATCAGAAAATCGCCTGAATAGTGCCACGGAGGAGGAGGCACTATGCCAGCGCGACCATCTGGTGAAAGAGGTGCTGTATAACCTTGAAGTGTCATTCCCTGTTTTCCTTCTAATGCTTACGTTGTGTATCGGCGTACTGAGCAGCACTTGCAACAAAGTGTGTAAAGAGACGTTCCTCGATAGCCTCGTGCATCTTTTCGGGATGCCACTGCACCCCAAGTGCGGGCCAAGTCTTTTGCTCTGGTGCTTCGATAGCCTCGATGACGTTTCCTGTTCCCATACCCACAGCGCGCATCTGTCCTGCATCGATCACCGCCTGGTGATGAATAGTGTTAATTTGCCGCTCGTGTACTTGATAGATAGCGGCCAGCGAACAGGATGGGTCGAAGACGACATTGTGACGCAGGTTGAGAATCGCTTCGGCGTCGAGTTGGGACATCGCAGGATGTCCCTCAACCTCAACCAGATTCTGTAGCAAAGAGCCACCAAATGCGACCGCCATAATCTGCATACCGCGACAGATACCCAGCACCGGCATTCCTCGCCGAGCCGCCTCATGTACCAGTCCAATTTCCCACATATCCGCTTTCTGATCGACACCAGATGATGTGCCATCGTGCTGCGCGTTATAGCTCAATGGATGCACGTCAGCTCCACCAGTGAGGAGTAGGCCATCGAGAATATTCAGCGTTTCGTTTGGGTCGTTAGCATGCGGTAAAAGTAAAGGCAAACCACCACCTGCTATAACAGAATCGACATACTCATAGCCGAGCGTATACAGCAGTGTTTGTTCTCCTAGATAGGTTGATAGAGGACGGAGCCATGTCGTGATGCCGATCCGTGGTTTCATCGGGTTATTCACTTTCCAAAGTACCAACTACAAGTGCCATAAATACTCGTTCTGCTCCCAGTCTGTGACATAAGCGTGAAAACGGTCTACCTCAACCTGTTTCAAGGTACAAAAGATGTTAACAAGTTCTGGACCGATGCTTTGACAAAAGGCTTCGTCCGTTCGCAGGGCAGCAAGGCTTGCTTCCAGCGAATTTGGTAGGATTTCTCCCACAGGTTGGCCTACAGATACATCGCCACTCACGGGATCTGGTGGCTCCAACTCGCGCTCGATACCATCCAATCCTGCCAGCAAATAGGCTCCGATGATCAGATAAGGATTTGCTGATGCATCCGCCGTGCGGATTTCCAGGCGCGTGGCCTTGCCGCGCTCGACTGGTACACGGATAAAGCTTGTGCGGTTATCATATCCCCAGTTTGCTGCTGTGGGAACAAGGCTATCGGGCAAGAGGCGTTTGTAGGCATTAATGGTGGGTGCTAAAAATGCCATTAATGCAGGAGCATGTGCAAGCACACCTGCTGTAAACTGGCGAGCAAGCGTACTTAGCCCATCTTTTGTAGAAGGATCAGCGAAGAGATTATGGTGCTCTTCATTTGATACGCTCAGATGGACATGAAAGCCCGATCCTCCATCGTCATTAAATGGTTTGCCCATAAACGTCGCGAGAAGACCATGCTGTTGAGCGATTTCCTTGACCAGCGTCTTGAGGCAAAAGGCTCGGTCTGCAGCATCCAATGCTTCTCCATGAAGCATGTTAATTTCAAATTGACTACGGAAAAATTCGTGATTCGCGGCAATGGTACGCAATCCAATAGTGCGTGCAGCCTTTAACATTTCACGCACAACACCATCTGGATCGCTACGTTGCCCGGCAGTATAGACCAGCGATAGGTGATCAACATATCGTGTGTGTTGACCTGTCTCATTCAGTTTGAGGAGGAAAAATTCCAGTTCAGGGCCAGCAATAGGCTTTAGCTTTAACCGCTCGTAACGTTGTACCACCTGTTTGAGAAAGTGACGTGGTGAGATAGAAAGTGCCCCATTCTCATCATCGAGGTCGGTCAGACACCATGCTGTCCCACTTTCCCAGGGCAAAACTTTCAGCGTTGATAGTATTGGTCTCGCTATCATATCGGGATAGCCACGCGCAGATGCAAGACCGGGTCCAACAGTTGGATTGCCCGCTAGACCTGTATCAATAACGGCAACACAGAAGGCAGTTCCCTCGTGTGCAAGCTCAGCGATCAGCTCTATCGGCACATCTTTACTGCGTGCGATGCCGTGCAGGTCGCTATAAAGAAGACGAACTAGCTCGATGCCCGAATTTTTCAGCTGTTCAATCGTTGCTTCTGCACTCTGCTGATTCAAATATTCCGTGGAAGTACTACTCTCGTCCATACATTCATCTTTCTGTTGACTATTCCCATGCGTGTGGCTGGGCTGCGTTTTTGAGGTACTGGGGATGTCGAAGTCGTATCAAGAGCGTCCAACCTGCTGAAAGCAAGACGCTGATGAGCGCGCAGTAAATGCCGAGATTCGCAGGCCATGTTGGAAAAGGTATAACGCTCCCATAGAGTCCTAAGAGAGGCACAACTGCAGCTACTAGTAGGAAAAGCCATCGCCACCACTTGCCAGGCTCTTCCAATAAGAAGCGGACGGCACCTATAACAAGCGCGATATAGATAGCCTCAATCAGTAAGCTGCCAATCGCGGCACTAATGCCAAAGGCAACGAGCGGATCAAGCTTGAGTAGCGCAGTAAAAAGAATAAGCAGGAGTGCTGACGTAAGGACTAGAATGTTGCCACCGAGGGGCGTCTTGAAACGTGTTGAGGTGCGGGTTAAAAATGATGGAAGCAGTTGGTGACGCGCCATAGCGAACCAGCCACGTGAAGAGGTTGCCGTAAATGCGCTGGCGACCGCTAACATATCGAAGAGTAGTGCGAAATCAATCAAAACGGCTAACCAGCCTCCCACATAGCGCGTTGCTAATGTGTCCAAAGGAGTTGGGTCTGCCGCCCATTTACCACTATTACTTAGTCCAAAGCCGATGTCTGATGCATAGAGCATGATGAGATAAAAGATAGAGGCAATCAGTACAGTACCCATGACTGCAAAGGGAATAGAGCGGCGTGGGTTCGCCGTCTCTTCGCCGAGTGAAGCGGAGGCTTCAAAGCCTATGAAGAGCGTGATAGCAAAGAGAACGCCTTGAAACAGAGCAGGAGTGGGTACAAGGCCGGAGTTAAATGCTTGAAGGGTGTTGCCGCTCTCACCACCACGCACAAGAATAACAAGTGCGAGCAGAAGTAGTGGCACGAGAGAAAAAACAGACAACAAAAGCTGGCTACGGGTTGCCACACGGATGCCAACATGGTTAATAACGAATACGAATAACGCTCCAATGCCAGCAATGAGCCACCAGGGAACATTCAAGCCAAGATGTGCTTGCAGGGCTTGCTGACCAAATATGCCGAGTGCCAGATAGATACCTGCTCCACCCAAGAATAACGTACCAATGAAATATATGTTAGCGGCAAACAGGCCAAGTGTTGGCGAGAGACGACGCAGATAGTCGTATACGGCACCGGCACCAGCGTAGCGCCGCGCATAGAGCGTAATGACCCAGCCAACGGCGAGCACACCAATCGCACCAATCAAAGTAGCTAGCGGGGCCGCTCCTCCAGCAGCACCAGCTATCAAAACAGCTAAAAATACTGCAGAGAAGACAGGACCAATCGCGAGTGATTGCGCAATCGCATCAAGTGTAGTCAAAACGGGTGTGCCCAGGCGACGTTGCGCTGGGACACTTTCCTGGATCATCTCTGAATTTACAGTTTCCATGTGAGCCTCCATAGTGACACGTATAGCTACTGAAGCCCTAGTTCAGTAGAAACAAAGCAACAAAAATGTCGTGAAGTTCCTCCTTTTTTCTACTGAAATGTCGAAAGACGCGAACAGACTGTTTTTACATCGCAGTAGAAGTCAAAACTCCAGCGACCACCCTCGCGGCCAATGCCGGATTGTTTGGTGCCACCAAAGGGAACGGCAAGGTTTCGTACAAAGAAACAATTGACCCAAACAGTACCGGCACTAATCGCAGTACTTACGCGTTGTGCTCTCCTTTCATCTGTGGTAAAAATTGTAGCAGCCAGTCCATAATCGGTATCATTGCTCATTGCTATGGCTTCTTCCTCATTCTCAAATGTCTGAAGCGTTAACACAGGACCAAACACTTCGCGTTGGAGAATCTCAGAGCCAGCATGAGCATTTATGAGAAGCGTTGGTTCAAAGTAAAGCCCGCCGAGTTGCTCTGATACTTTTCCGCCATACACTACTTTTGCACCATCGTGGATAGCGCGTTGCACAAACCCCTGGACACGTTCTAAGTGTACTCGTGTAATGAGTGGTCCTAAGAATGTTTCTGGTTTACGCGGATCACCGAGCACGATATTTTGAGTGCCTGCTATCATGCGCTCCATAAACTTGTCCGCAATCGAGCGTTGTACGAGTAAGCGTGTTCCGGCAAGGCAGACTTGACCTGCATTATCATATTGACCGAGTGACGTAGAAATCGCTGCTTCCAAATCAGCATCTTCAAAAATAACAAGTGGCGATTTGCCCCCAAGTTCAAAGCTGACGGGTGTGAGATTTTCGGCGGCTGCTTTGCCAATTGTTTTGCCCGTTGCGGGTGAGCCTGTGAACGCGATGCGCCGTACTGTCGGGTGAGAAACGAGGGCAGCACCAGCCTCACGTCCTAATCCTTGCACGATGTTGAAGACTCCAGGTGGCAAGCCAGCCTCCTTTGCGTAGTCAGCCAGTAACGAACACGTAAGCGGTGCCCATTCTGGAGGCTTGACCACAACAGTGTTACCTGCGGCAAGGGCAGGTCCAATGCGCCACGTACTGAGCATGAGAGGAGCATTCCATGGTGTGACAATCGCGGTAACGCCTGCAGGCTGGTAAAGAACACGGTTTTGCGCGTTGTTCTCGGTCAGCGTCTCTACTTCTTTATACAATCGCTCAGCATAGTCCGCGAAGAAACGAATGTTAAGTGCTCCGCGTTTCATGACCCGTAACCGACTTGCCTCTAAAAGAGAGCCGTTATCAACGGTTTCAACGGTGGCCAGGTCCGCAGTATGTGCCTCAATGCATTCAGCAAAGCGACGTAGATAGACGCCACGCCCCGTTGGACCAAGAGCAGCCCATGTGGGAAAAGCATTATATGCTGAGGCTACTGCGGCGTTGACTTCCGATTGGCCACCGGCATCGACCCGACCAAGCAACGACTCGTCGATTGGGCTAATATCATCGAAGGTAGTGCTTGAGGAAATGCGTTGCCCCCCAATGAAATGGTGAGGAGAAATACTCACACTTTCTACTTTAATATCGTTCATCAGGAAGTTCCTCTCAACTAAAATAAAAAAGTATACTTAATCGTATACTATACTGATAAAAAACGAGATGTCAAGTGTTGAATAAAATAAAGGTGGTTTAATCAAGCTTGACTTTCCCCTTGCTCTCATTTATAGTATTCTTAATCGTATACGAATGTTTGAAAGGGACAGTGAGGCGAGATGAAACAGGTACAGAGAGAGTTATCAGAGGATAGGGTGGGAGAAAATAAGCAAGAGAAGGCCTATGGTGTGTTGCGCAAACGCATTATGGATGGGACATATGTGCCAGGGTTTCGTCTGAACATAGATGCACTAGTCCGCGAGTTTGGGGTGAGCAAAGTTCCTATTCGGGAAGCGATACGTCGTCTCGAAGCTGAGGGTTGGATCGTTACACAGCGTAACATGAGTCCACAGGTAGCGCAAATAGATTTGAGCCTCTGGGAAAAACAGATGTCCATTCTCGCGTTGCTTGAGGGTTATGCGACCGCTCTTGCGACTGATTTTCTAGGACAGGGAGAGTATACGCAGCTCTGGCAAATCAACGCCAATATGCAACAAATGCTGCATGAATTTGACATCAGCACCTATAATCGTCTCAACCGGACATTTCACACCATCATTTATGATCGTTGTCCAAACACGCCGTTGGTGGAAATGCTGCAGCAAACGTGGGACCGGCTGGATGCAATTCGACACAGTGTTTTTCTCTTTCTGCCGGAGCGAGGCTGGGCTTCTATCAACGAGCATATGCAGCTCATTCGTATGTTGGAACAACATGCCTCGTTTGACGAGATTGAGCATGAAGCTCGTATGCATAAACTACGCACACGAGACGCGTATCAGAAGCGTATCCAAGCACTTGTTCCCGCACCGTGAGTAGTGAGCAAATAGCTATATTCTCAGTGAAAAATGAGGAAGAGAAGGCGGTTTATGAGTAGAGTTCAATGTAGAAGAAAAGGAGTATACAATGGTTGTAAACTGGCATACAATTCATCCTGGGAACGCCTTTGCTGATATCACGAATCCTGATACCTACACAGAAGGTGTGCCACACGCCACCTTCAAACGTTTGCGTGACGACGAACCGGTGAGCTGGTGGAATGAACATGATGGAGGTCGTGGTTATTGGGCTGTGACAAGGTATAAAGATTTACTGACAGTAAACCTCAATCCTCAAGTATTTTCTAGTGCCTCTGGCATTCGCTGTGAAGATATGAGCGCGGAAGAACTTTCTGCGCGACAAACGTTAATGGAGATGGACCCACCACAACATGCACATTATCGTCGTCTTGTTGCACCCCCATTTTCGCCACGAGAGGTTTTAGCATATGAGGAGGCTATTCGTCTTCTTGCTAGAGCAGTTATTGACGATGTGAAACCCCGTACGCACTTCGATTTTGTCGCTGACATCGCACGCCAACTGCCAATGCGGATGCTCGGTAAATTGCTTGGCGTACCAGATGAAGATGGCATCTGGCTGGTAAAAAAGGGGGATGCACTCATCGGCAATACCGATCCTGAATTTACTAACTATCCGGTTGACAAAGTGGATACACGTGATTATCGCTTGATGCCATTCCGTAGTCCTGTTAGCGGTGAACTCTTTGCGTATGCTGAAGAGCAAATGAAGCAAAGAAGAGAACATCCAACTGACGATATTCTTTCGCTGCTACTGCGACCGAAGAAAGATGGTGAACTGCTTTCCGATACCGAATTCAAGAATTTCTTTACATTGCTTGTTGCTGCTGGTAATGATACGACGCGCTACACTATGGCGGCAGGGATGTTAGCATTGTTGGAGCATCCCGAACAACTTGCAAAGTTGCGGGACAACCTCGCGCTGATGCCAACTGCAGTGGAAGAGATGTTGCGTTGGAGTTCAGTTACGATGCATTTCCGTCGCACCGCTCGACGCGAGACAGAGCTGGGTGGGAAACATATTCAAGCTGGTGATAAGGTGGTAATATGGTTTATATCAGCTGATTTCGACGAGCGGCAATTTCCTGATCCATTTCGCTTTGATATTTCCCGTAGCCCGAACGAGCAAGCAGCCTTTGGACTCAAAGGACCTCACAGATGCATTGGTGAATACCTTGCACGTATCGAGATCAAAGTACTCTTCGAGGAATTATTACCACGTTTGAGCGACATTCAGCTAAATGGTCCTATTGAACGGCTTCGCTCAAACTTTATTACGGGTATCAAACGCTTACCGCTCAAAGTTAGTTGGGGGTAGAATGATCTCTTGTTTCCTCGAAAGGATGAATACATGGATGCCGAAGAGTTTCGTAAAGTAGGCCACCAGCTTATTGATTGGATCGCAGATTATCGCGCAAGCATTGCTGACCTTCCCGTGATGTCGCACGCTGAACCTGGTTCGATACGTGCTCAATTGCCGGACACACCACCGGAGTCGCCAGAATCGTTCGATAGTATCTTTCGCGATCTCGACCAGATTATTGTGCCTGGCCTCTCGCACTGGCAGCATCCAGACTTTTATGGCTACTTTCCTGCTAATAGTACACTGTCTTCGGTACTTGGCGACTACCTGAGCACGGGTCTGGGAGTACTTGGCCTCTCCTGGCAATCCAGTCCGGCTTTAACAGAACTGGAAGAGGTCGTTACCGACTGGATGCGCCAAATGGTCGGCCTCTCACCAGCGTGGAGCGGTGTGATACAGGATACCGCCTCCACCAGCACACTTATAGCACTGCTGTGCGCGCGCGAACGGACCACAAACTATTCATTAGCTCGTGCAGGACTTCAGGGCGAAGACAAGCCCCTCATCGTGTATACAACCGCTCAGAGTCATAGTTCTGTCGAAAAGGCGGCTCTCCTCGCTGGCTTTGGACGTGTCAATGTGCGCATTGTCTCAACTGATGAAGTCTATGCGATGCGTCCCTCAGCACTTGCGGGTGCGGTTCAAGCTGATATCAAGCAGGGTTTTATACCTTGCGCTGTCGTCGCCACTATCGGCACGACCACCACGACTGCCCTTGATCCTCTTGAGGAGATTGCGCAGGTGGCCCAGCAATACAAACTCTGGTTGCATGTTGACGCGGCAATGGCTGGATCAGCTATGATTCTCCCTGAATGTCGCTGGATGTGGCAGGGCGTCGAACAGTTCGACTCGCTCGTCATCAACACACACAAGTGGCTCGGCGTAGCCTTCGACTGTTCGCTCTATTATGTACGCGACTGGCAGCATCTTGTACGCGTCATGGGAACGAATCCCAGTTATTTACAGAGCGCGGTGGATGATCGGGTCAAAAATCTGCGTGACGCTGGTATTCCTTTAGGCAGACGCTTCCGTGCGCTCAAGCTCTGGTGCCTGCTTCGTGAACAAGGCATTTCGGGACTGCAAGCGCGTCTGCGTCGTGACATGGCCAATGCTCAATGGCTCAGTGAACAGGTTCAGTCTCAGGAGCACTGGCGTCTCTTAGCTCCTGTTCGCTTACAAACAGTCTGTATACGGCATGAGCCATCTGGTCTTACAGGGGATGCGCTTGACAAGCATACTCAGGCATGGGCGGACCGTGTTAATCGCTCAGGGAAAGCATATATCACTCCCGCCACTCTTGACGGTCGCTGGATGGTTCGTATCTCCATCGGCTCCATTCCCACTGAACACGCTCATGTAGAGGCTTTGTGGTCGCTTCTCCGTCACGAGGCGGAGCGAGAGACTGAGTAGTGCAAGGGGGGTCTACAGATTCAGAAAACTCAACGCCAGGAGCAATAGCTATTATTGCTCCTCATGGCGCAGAATTGTGAATGGGTACTTAGCTGGTTGTTGCTTCGTCTCTTTGACGTGGCTAGGATGTGAAATGCTTACCTCTATCGTCGCGGTAGTAATGTCGATTTGAGCTGTCAGAATGCGAATAGTTTTCTCAAGAGGCGAGGAAAGCTCTAGTATTGCGTCACAAAGGGGGCAAGCTAATCGTGTTTGCTTCACCTCTGGAAATGTGAGCAGGTAACTCACACTCATTCGTTGCCCTTCTACCTGTGCGTCTGATGTTTTTGGTTGCAGCGAACGAATAGCAATCTCGTGATTCTTATTGCGAAGCGCGAATGCTGTAAAATCGCTGGTGCTATAGGGAGAATGGGAGTTTCGCGGGTACATTGGATTGTCAACAGGTATGGAGACCTCAGGCGTGAAACGGTAGGCTATTTGAAGATATGTAGTGTTGGGATCCGCTTTTGCCCACGGCTGAAGCGAAAAATAGTGCTTGTCACCCATAGGGTCGGTCAAGTAGCCATCATCGTTCCCAGCAAAACGGGTACGCAACTCTGCGATAGAAAGGGCTTTTCCCGTACTAGTGGCTCCAACTGGCACCTCGCTTATAATGAGCGTCATCTTCCCAGGTATTCCGTGAAATAGTGGCATTGCTCAACTCTCCAAATCTCTTGCATGTCAGTCAACAATGGGCAACGAGAACCAGAACGTGGACCCCTTGCCCTCTACACTTTCGACGCCTACCTGTCCTTGATGCAGTTCAATAATTGTTTTGCAGATGTACAATCCTAAGCCCAGGCCAACTCCCGAACCGCTCATGACCTCAATGCCTTTGACGCGATAGAAACGATCAAACACGTTCTCAAGCTCTTCTGCTGGTAGTCCCGGCCCTTCGTCACGTACTTCGACTACGACTTCATGATTTTCTCGTCTCAGCGAAACAACAACGGGCTTGTTCTCGGCAGAATATTTCAAGGCGTTGGAAATATAGTTTGTGAGAACCTGTTCAATGCGATCTACATCTGCTCGTACGGGCACGTCGCTCAGCGCAGACAAGTCAAGCTGGATTGTGCGTTTTGCTGCTCCTCGACGTTGCTCTTGTACAACATCTTGTATGACGTTCACGAGGTTAACACGTTCCATATGTGGTTCTAGTTTATGTGCTTGAATACGTGACATATCGAGCAGATCGTTAATCAAGCGCGTCAGTCGATTTACTTGAATATTGGTACGGCGAAGTAGGTCTTGTGCCTCTTCTTGTAAATGTGTGCGCTCTTCTAACGTAGCTGTTTCTAACGCTAGCATCTTTTTCAAGCGACGTTCCAGTAGTTGTGTGCTGCCCTTAATTGTTGTAATCGGGGTCTTGAGTTCATGACTGGCTATACCCAAGAACTCGTTCATGCGATCATTTGACTCGCGTAACGCGATTTCGTTTCCTCGTGCCTCCGTGCGCTCACGTAGCAAGCGTTCGCGCTCAATTACCAGTGCTACCAACTTTGCGACCGCTCCCATCAGTGCCTTATCGTCGTCCGTATACACAGCATTTTCATCGGCATAATCCAGGGAGAGCAAACCTACAAGTTCTTCGCCTATGTTCATTGGTGCGAGTAACGTATTCTTTGGACCATGTTGCCAGTACTCTTCAATCTCTTTTTGCTTTGTGTCATCCAAAAGCACTACGTTACCTCGACGTAGTTGTGCTACATGCTGTTCATTTACCAGATCGTTGAGACGAAGCGTTGGTATGTAGTTCCACCATTGACGTTCTTGTTCAGGGTGCAGACCAACGATGGCCACCGGTAACAAGCGTTCTGTTGTAGGTGCCACAGAGATAATGCCGATGCGTTTGCATTCAAGCACACGGCTTGTAAGTTCTACAAGCCGTTGTCCAACGGTAGTGGTTGCTTCGTCATTATGTGCCTCCACTGCTGAATCATCTTGAATAAGCGTTTGAGCCATCTCAAGTAACGCGTGAAGGGCATTCTGTGTGTATGCTTCTAACCTTCTTTGCTCGGTGATATCACGGCAGATTGCAACTCCGCCAATAAGCTTGTCTTCTTGCATGTAGACGGGAGCACCACTCACGCTCATGAGAATATCTCGTCCATCCACCGTATGCACAAGAATGTCTACTGCTGTCGAACCTTTGAGTAACTCGCCGCGCAGAATGCGGTTTTGAGGCCAGTCCTCAACTGCTAAAAGTTGACCTTGCTCATTTGACATAGTGAAGAGCGTTTTGCGTGTGGCAAGTGGGTGAGTGAAGTAATCGGGACGTGTGTGTATGCCGATCATCTCGCGAAATGCAGTATTCATGCGTGTAACTGTACCTTGTGCGTCAAAGACAAAAACGCCATCTGTGATGCTTTCAAACACTGCCTCAAGCTCACCTGCGCTTGTGGACATGGCCTTTTCGGAACGACGGAGGGCCGAGACATCATGGCTAATGGAAACC
>CAXTUE010000076.1:0-12198 GCA_964247355.1 uncultured Ktedonobacteraceae bacterium
TTTTTATAGTGAGAAACAAAGGAGCAAGGCTATGATTAGAATGCATATTAACTCAATACGCATTAACGAGTCAACAGAACAGCGTGTCGTTATCTTACAGGATGAGCCAGGAAGAAATGCATTGATAATTTGGGTCGGGTCGCCGGAAGCGTTTGTACTGGCAGCAGCAGTATCAAAAACGTCTTTCCCACGTCCAATGACGGCTCAACTTACGGTGAATTTGCTACAAGCGACAGGAACACAGATTGATGAGGTACGCATAGAAGCTTTTAAGAGTGAAATATACTATGCCACTATCAAAATACGCAATGGCAACAACATCCAGGAAATTGATGCTAGGCCTAGTGATGCACTTACACTTGCAGTATTGATGGACGTTCCTATTTTTGCAAACGAGCAGGTTCTTCAGCAAGTCGGCATAGCCATACCCGAAGAGAAAGCGATACGCGCGGATGACGAAGAGTCGCGCAAGGCTCTTGTCGATGTGATTCAGCAACACCAAAAAGTATTTTTATCTCTTAATAAGGAGCCAGACAAAATGCCTCAACTCAATGCGGAGATGAGCAAGATGATAGAGCAATTGACGGGAAAAGCACCAACAGAAGACGAGTAAATTTTGACAAGCTACTATCCAGGTAACAAGAAGAACACAACACAGGCCATGATATACACAGCCACAAGTTGCATACCTTCAAGCCACGTGGATTTTCCATCGAGACTGACGAAGGTAAACAAAATCGCTGCAAGTCCAACGAGCACTAATTCTAGCGGTTGAAAGACGAGATCGAGGTGATGTGTAAAGAAGAGACTGCACAGGACGAGGACGGGCGCAACAAAGGTCGCAACCTGAATTGACGAACCTGCCGCGATTGCTACGCTCAGGTCCACGCGGTCCTTGTAGGCTACGATGAGTGCGCTCGAATGTTCTGCGGCATTGCCAACAATGGGTACGATCACTAAACCAATAAAGACAGGCGTCCAGCCAAGCTGGTGAGCCACCGTCTCTAGCGTCCCGACCAGCAACTCGCTATTCCACGCGGTACCAATCGTTGCGCCGAACAAGATGAGCAGCGACAACCACGGCGAGGGTGGCTTGACTTCGCCTAACTCACGTGGGTCCACACCACCTGTCACACCTTCTACCTCATGCGCCTCTTGCTCATCCGCCTCTCGTGGCGGTTTTAACGATGTAGTGACTTTGCCGCGTCGTAATGGGTTGCGCCGCTCTGAGCGGACATGGAAAACGGTGAGCGCGAGATACATGACATAGACACACAGCAGGACAACAGAGATACCGATGCTGATCGGCTCTGTACTGATTTTGCTCGCGGGCGCGATACTGGCGGTGTAGGGAATCAACAAGCCAGCAACCGCCAGCACCATCATCGCAGAGTATGCACCAGCGTCACGGTTGCTGAAGTATTGCTCACCCCAACGCCAGCCGCCAAGTGCTAGTGATCCACCCAACACGAGCAGAGCGTTACTGATAATCGAGCCGGTGATTGAGGCTTTGACGACCGAAATAAGGCCAGCTCTCAGGGCAACGACGCCTATGATAAGCTCAGGAGCGTTACCAAAGGTCGCGTTCAGTAGACCACCAGTAGTTGGCCCAACATAAAATTCGAGATTTTCGGTGGCTCGTCCAATCAGAGCGGCAAGAGGAATCAGGCCAAGTACGGCGAAAACAAAAATGACCATTGCTGGCATTTCCCCTGGTAGCAAAGAAAGAATTGGGGCAACAATGGTCAAGATCAACGAGTAGTATAACCAACGGGGCATCGTATCTCCAACGAGACTGCTACAAATGACTACTCAGTGGCGGCTTCGGCTGCGTTAATAACGTTTACGGTGATTTTTGGCTCCAGTTTGGGAGCGACCTTCACAGGAATTGTGAACGTACCAAGTGAACGAATGGGGTCAGCAAGATCAATTGAGCGGCGGTCAACCGTAATATTTTCCGCATCGCGCAGTGCTGCAGCAACATCTTGACTGGTGATTGAGCCGTAGAGACGCCCCTGAGTACCAACTTTTGCCTTGAAGGTCAGCGTGACATTGCTCAAACGCGCGGCCTGCTCCTGGTTCGCGACTTCCTGCTTCTCAAGTCGGCGCTGTTCGGTGGCGACGCGTTGCGCGCGGTTAGCGATCAAAGAAGGTGTGGCACCTGCGGCCAATTTTGATGGTAAGAGGTAGTTACGGGCATAGCCATTGGCGACCTCTTTCAGATCGCCAGCCTTTCCCAGGCCCTCAACATTTTGTAACAGAATTATTTTCATTGCGAATAAAGCTCCTCACAGAGGTGGGGCAAAAACCCGTCTTCCTCCTCACGTCAATTAGTATGGTTGCAAGTATACACCTTATGGTAGGTGAACGCAAGCGTTTTTTGAGTCTCGACCCCACATACCAGCACAACCATGTTAAGAGACATGTCCCCGTTTTGTATTTTCTGCGTTCTTATCTGTGCCATCATGATGAACATACAAGCAAGAAAAATATTCTTTGGAAAGAAGGCTTCTATGGAACAATTATCGGCGTTGCCGATACAAGGAGCATGGGATAGAGAGCACACTGAGGTATCACAGATAGAGGCTGCGCAAGCTAATTCAGCCAATTTTGAACCGCTTTATCAACAGTACATGCCACGCGTCTACCGCTATATTCGAACGCGTGTGAGTAGTGATGAAGAAGCTTCTGATCTCGCACAGCAGGTTTTCCTCAAAGTGCTCGATGCACTTCCAAGATATCATGCTCGTGGCATTCCCTTTGCAGCGTGGCTCTTTCGTATCGTCAAGCATACCGTAACCGATCAATACCGGCGTCGTAAGAACAATGTTTCTTGGGATACTCTACCCGATATAATCGAGACTATCGCAGAGCAGAATCCCGAAATGCTTTTTGTACGTCAAGAGCAAATAACTCGTCTCAGAACACTGCTTGCAGACCTGGATAGCGACAAACGCGAACTACTCTCGCTTCGTTTTGCGGCGGGTCTAAGTACCTCAGAAATTGCCGCTCTTGTAGGCAAGAGTCAAGCAGCGATAAAAAAACAGTTAACACGCATCCTCTATACATTAAGGGAGCAGTATAACCATGAATGAGCAATCTATACAGAAGCGTTATCCTGATCTTGCTGACATGCATAACGATGCTTCATTGAAACAACTTGTAGAAGATTTGGATGTGTACTACACAGCCATTGAGCCTCCTCCTCAATTACATTGGAACGCCTTGCGAGTGCAACATATGCAAACTGTAACTACAAAGCCGCGCGGCATTACCATGTTGTTCCGTCCTAACTATAGCTTCCATTTTCGTGTGAGTGTTGTCTTGCTTATTCTGCTTGCACTACTTGTTGTTGCTGGCACAACATATGCTGCCCTGCTTCCACTACTTACACAAGCACTTAATGGGGAACCAGGAACGCAACAGCTTCTCCAAAATCACCAGTATAAAGACCTTCATATTCCGAAAACTCTGGGTGGCTTCACATTTACCATCGAGAAAGCCTATGCTGATAACAACCGTGTTATCGTTGGCCTGACAATGAAGAAACCGCAAGATCACCCTTCTGATGAGGCTACCTTTATACATATGAAGTTAGTAACACAACAAGGTGTAGTTTTACGTCCAGTTGGAGGACTTGGAACATTAGACAAAGGAACGGAAGGTGATGTTATCTCTTTTGACGCCTCTAATATACAAGGAAATCCAATCGAACTTTATGTTGCATTGGTTTCCGATAGACTCAATGTCGTGCGTTTTGACCATAAGACATCTCAAGAATTTAGGATACAGGGTACGCTGGTTTTCTACTTTACAGTACCTTTTCATCATGGCCGCATACTTAATACACCTCAGTCAGTAACAGCAGGTAAGCGCACCATCACATTACAAAAAGTGATAGTTACATCTTCCGAGACACAAGCCTTTATTCAAGGTATTGATGTTAAACAAGAGGTAGCATTTTTTACGGCTACCCTTTCTGTTGAAGGTCACGAATACAATGTCATCATAGAAGGGTTAGGTGAAAACAATACTTTCGTCCTTACCTTTCCCTATCCCTTAATGGAGAAGCGTGGAACATGGACATTGACATTTAAGCAGGACCTAAACGCAGTCAAAGAAAACTTTGTTCCGACTAAAGAGGGTCCCTGGGTATTTCACTTCATAGTCCCCTAGATACTTAAACTACACTAATACCCCTGATACTGTCTTAACGAGAATAGAATAGTGTCAGAGGTATTGCAGTTTTGGTTGTTAAAATCTATCAAGCTTGCTCACGTTCATGAAGTCCTTTATAATAGTCACATTATTCGCATGAGCATCATTTCATGATAAAGGACTTTTTTATGGAGATAGAAGGAACGTATACACTACACGCTACGCCCGAAGAGGTATGGCACGTTCTAGGAAACCGGCAGACGCTTCTGCATACGATACCGGAGCTAAAGCAGTTAGAGCCTGTAGACGAGTTTACACAAGAGCTAGCACTTCATCTGAGCTACGCTCCCTTGACTGGAACATACTATGGAAGTGTACACGTCGCAGACAACCAGCGCCCACATCACGTGCATCTTATACTCGAAAGTGTGCGTGATACGCAGAACACGCTAAGTGGCGAGGCCATTCTTGATTTACAAAGCCATCAAGATACAACCATTGTTACCTATCAAGGCGATCTGACGCTGCATAAAGCTGGCATACAGCTACAGCGCACGGTGATTAAAGGAGCCATCAAATTACTGGTTCAGCAGTTCTTTACTGCTCTGGAAGAGCAGTTGTGGCAACAACAAGCTACTAAACAACATGAAGAAGAGGAAATTATCATACGCACAACAACGGTTCAGCAGTCAAACGATCAGCGTCGTACTAATACTCGCACTCGCCAACAGCAAGCGCAGCCGATATCATTCCTACGCCGCATAGTGCATCTGCTACGCATCGGGCGTGGCGATGTTTCCGAAGAGATACGCTGGACAGAACGCATTCGCCGCACGGGATACGCGTCGATGTTAGTCTTCCTCGTCTGGGTTGGCACACGCATAATTCCACGTCGCTAAGTTTCATACAGACGATAGATAAATATGCCTGCATACGCTCTTTGAGCGTATGCAGGCATATTTATCTATCGTCTGCATCATTTATCCATCATCGACCGCAAGCGTGCTTGCCACGAATCTTTATCCGCCGGAGTAGCGGGAGTTTGTTCCCCGTCCCCGACTGTCCAGGTACGGGTACCGTCGCTTGCCGTAGTTGAAGTAGCTTGCTTCGGCTTCGCGTCTTTATCACCGAGGCTACGTAAAGATGCCTGTGCAGCTTTGCGCACATCATCTACCGGGTCTGCAAGCAATGGACGGATGGAGTCCTGGACCGACTTCACGCCCAAACGTCCCAATGTGCGCGCACCGCTTGCTCGCTCATCGGAAGCAGGGGAAGAAAGAAGAGGTACAATGTCTGGCGTGAGTTGTTTCAACGAGAGGTCCCCGATGAGTCGCAGTAGACGATTGCGATACAAAGGGTCGGCGGCGACCTGCGTCTTATTTTGAATAAGCCCATGCTTTTTGGCTTCGTGTACCGCCATCTCCGCAGATAGAGGCGCGGCACCATACAAAAATGGCTCAATCCATTCAGCGACAGGCAAAGCCTCTTCTTTATAATATTCGTGCATTTTGAGAATAGTAGGATAGTGTGTATTCAGCCAGTAGTAGAGAGCAAGCGTCACCTCGGCGTCGCGAGCGGCGTAGGCAATCATCGCGGGTGGCAGTGGACGGCGCAACCAATCCGTGCGTTGCAGGCTCTTGTCCAGTCGATAGCCAAAGGCGCGCCGCAACATACCCGCCAGCGATGACTCGTGCTGGCCAAAAATTGAGCGACTCGTGGCCTCTAAGTCGTAGTAGTGTGCAACCTCTAAGCCGCGATCAGCCATCACGCGCAGGTCCGCACCAGCACCATGCAATAAAATGCTATAAGAAGAGTCTTCGACAATCATAGCTAGCGGGGAAAGGTCTTGCAGACGTAGTGCATCGACAACAAAACATGTGCCATCAACGGCGATTTGTAACAGAGCAAGACGTGGTGCCGAGGATTGTGCCTGTTGCTGGGCATGCGAACGAGTCTGTGCGAACTCAGCGTCGATAGCAATAACCGTAGCCTTTTCGAGGACAGCGACAGCCGCCAACAACTGCTCCAGCCGGTCAACCCATATGCGTTCGCCGCGTGGTGGCAGTTGCCCAGGAGATGGTGTTACGCCACTATATCCTTGTTGCGTGTATACTCCATCTTCGGATGCTGCTTGTGATGTGTTCTCTTTCAAAGCAGTCGTTATTTCGCCTTCTTTAGTAGAATACTAGAGTAATGGTGTCTTTATCACACTATACCAGACGTGACAAGGGGTTGTCACTATTAGTGATTGAGCCAGGGCACACTTATTGAGAAAACTCTACATTTACGTTTGAAGTCGGATTGAGATACATTGTTTGCGCCGCCTCTTCCACTATGCTACACTAAATAAGCCCCGGAGAGGGTGGCGGATCGAAGCAAGAAGGAAATGTTTTTTATGAGCGAAAATACACCTACATCACTTACGCACCTAGACGAGAGTGGCAACATTTCTATGGTGGATGTAACGGACCGGCCCGAAACGGTTCGCGAAGCTGTTGCGCATGGACGCGTTCGCATGCTGCCTGGCACTCTACAGCTTATCGAAACGAATCAGGTTGCGAAGGGCAATGTGCTGGAGGTAGCGAAGATAGCGGGCATTATGGCAGCCAAGCAAACACCACAACTTATTCCGCTCTGCCATCCCCTCCCTATGACACATATTGACCTGCAATTCACAGTGAATAGTGCAGAGGGTCTGATTTCCATCATAGGCAAGACACGCACCACCTATAAAACGGGAGTCGATGTAGAAGCACTGACAGCCGTGACCGTTGCCGCACTCACGATCTATGATATGTGTAAAGGAGTGGACACGACGATTACGCTGGAACAAGCCTATGTCGCTCAGAAGAGCGGTGGTAAGAGCGGAACAGTTGATTTTCAACCAGAATAAATACTACCTCTATGGGTCTGATTCATGCAGGTTGAATTGCTTTGTGAATATGCATTATCACATCCGTAGAGAGATAGTATTTAATCAGCAATCCTTATCTCCAATAATAAAAATGTTGTCTCTAACAGGTTGCGCTCCTCTGGCACGTTCAGGCGTAAATCTGTTTCGCCGAGCGGCATAACGAGTGTACCGGTGGTATCGACTGGTGTGGTGCTGCGAATGGCGCGAGGATTGCCACCCAGCCAACGAATAGGCTCGATGAGCGAACCTAGCACAATTGAAGTTGTAATGAAATGTCCTCTTAACGACGCATCGAGACTCTGCATGTGCAGTTCTAGCGTTTGCCCACGCTGCAAAACAGTGCCTTCTATTCCTTGTGAGTGCAGGACAATCGCAAGGAAATTTGAGTTTTCCTCTTTTGTCTGGAAACCTGTAGCAGTTTTTTCGGCGCGCCGTACTACACCTCTCGCACCTGTAAGCACAGGTGTAAAGCTATGCTCTGCTGGATTTGTTTGAGAATCTTTGGCAGCATCGAATAGTGTTGCAACTCGCACAAGATCATGGCGCGCTTGCTGGCGTACAGCATCTTGCTTGATACGCGCGCTCATCGAAATGGCCGACTGAAGGAGTATACGGGCGGCACTCTCGCCATCCGTTTTATTCTGTCGTGCTTCACGCAAAATCGCTTCGGCTTGCGTAATCCATGCTTGACAGAGGTGAGCCAACATGCGCTGGGGAGTTGCGTCAAGCGTACGTGTCCCCTGCCCAAGAATCGGGCGTGGCTCATGCGGATAGAGGGCCACATGCATCGCATCATAAATTTCCAGGTAACTCTGGTGACAGATAGGGCAGCCAGCGAGATGGTATAACAATGGAGCGTAGTGAATCGGGGCCTGGGGGTTGTTATTGAGCAGGGCAAGCACGAAATCAGGGATTTGTTGATAATACTCTTTATGGTAACTACTATCTTGCAGTAGCAATTCTAATTGAATATCACGCTCACCTGTAGGCGAACTCTTAGGAGGACGGATACTTGCATCTGTTGAAGCAGTAGGAGCAATATACAGTATATCTTGTAACCATTGAGCCAGTTTCCGAGTGTTCTCGTCATATATAGAGTTCGTATTATTCATCTTGCGTCTCCTTGCTGCTCGCAAAGCATATTTCACAGGGCACAATGCCTCTTCATCTCATTACATTTCGTACCGCTTACTCTTCTTTATAGAAGCGTGTGAGACGCTTCATCTGGGCTGATGTAAGATGAACAACATCTTCACCCTGCCAGTCGAGTACCTTTTCTTCTACCAATTGCTTGAGGCCCAAACGCACTCTCTGTTCAGGGATATCCTGTTGCGCGAGCGTAAGAACACTTACAGTATAGTCATGAGTAGTCACGGTCGCATATTCAGTTAAACGTAATGCGAGCATTACTACCAAATTCGTACTCTGCTCTTGTAAACAATGCCGCAATTTTTTGTGGGCATGATCCTTATGCTGACTGGCATGAGCATCTTTAACAGGCTCTCCTATTGCGGCAGGGAGCGCATCCTCAATAATATGTCGAAGATCATCGGCACCTAACTCATCTAACTCCTGCATCACGGCCTGTAACTGGTGTGGTGCCTTGCCTAATGCTGTAATACAGTGCTTCAAAAGGTTGCGTAGCTCGCTTTGCGTGACGAGGAAAAGCGCGGTCTCCTCCGGTGTACGAAATGGTGCTGTTCCCCAAATTGACACTACCGCTTCATCGAGAGGGTTCGTATCCATCTCGGTATCCTCCTCTAGTTCTGCGGTAGTATTAATCAGCAAACGACGTTTGCGAAGACGATCAATTGCTTTATTTTTCACACTACGATTGAGAAAAGCATAGAACTGTGCGTCACTTAAGGAATCCAGCGCACCAAGCGGTGTTGTGTTACCAGCACCAAAGAGACCGAGACGTACAAGCTGCTCCACCACATGCCCAACAACGAGGTCCACCTCGAACGCATCGTACTTGAGTGCTCCTAAAAAGCGCTGGGCATGCCGGTGCAAGTATGCGTACAGTAGAGGATAACTCTGTTCAGCATGATAGCGCAAGTCGTTCGCCGTAAATGGCATGGGGAAAGCCCTCCAAAATCCTGCGTTTCATTTCTTGCATTGTACAAGAAAAAACAGGCGAATACAATTTCTCAATAAATAAGACGGCGTATATGCCGTCTTATTTATTGAGAAATTGTATTCGCCTGAAAAACTGGAGATTACTCTAAATCTCCGTGCTTGCCCTTGCGTTGCTGGTGCTCAAATGCCTTCTTGATAGCGGTCAAGCTACGCTGCACTTCACCACGCTCTTCAAGCATATTCGCGTAGCGGAAGTAGGCACCGGCTGCGATCTCGTGTGCATCTGCAGCGTCTAAGAGTTCCAACGCCTGCGTGAAGAATGTATCTTCAGAGGTGTAGTTACCTTTTTTGTGGCTAATTTGTGCTAGTGCGATGAGGGCTTGACCCTGCGTCTGCGCGTCGTTACCAGCCTGTGCATAGCTCAAAGCCTCCTGCGCCTCGTGCTCAGCCTCTTCTACCTTATCGCGTCTCAGTAAGAGTTCCGCGAGACCTGTGTGACAAATGGAAGCGGCAACCTCATCATTCAGATCACGCTCGATAGCGATGGCCTGATGATACTCGCGCTCTGCTTCGTCGAGCTTGTCCAACTTCTCAAGCGTCTTGCCCAACCGTTGATGAGTGAGTCCAACCAGCCGTTGCTCATCGCGCATTTCGTAGACTGCTAGGCTACGCATAGCATAATCGCGCGCCATCACCAGCTTGCCAACAGACTTGTAGTGCTGGCTAATCTGCATGTATTTCTGCGCAAAACTCCTGCTATCACTATTGGCCTCATCTAACAAATCGATAGCCTGCTGAAAGTACATGACCGCCTGTGTCAAATCGCCCAGACGGAAGTAATCGTTGGCAAGATTACTATACACAGCAAGCGAAAACACGGGATCAGTGACAAGCCCTTGCTCAATAGCTGTATTACAACGTAAATGATTTTCCATTGCGAGCGTATAGTTGTACAGGGCAAAATACGCCTCGCCTAACAAGTTTCGCGCGCGCTCAGTGTATTCACTATCATTCAGACTTTCGCCTTGAGAGAGAGCCGAGCGAAGATCAACGACCGCTTCCTGATACTCACCGGAACCAAGATGGACTTGACCACGCAAGAGATAGAGACGGTAGACTTGATCGGTGGTTATTCTCTCCGCTTGAATAGGCAAAAGGAGTTCTTCGGCCTCTTTGAACGCACCTTGCTGTATAAACACATCGGCCTGGAGCAAATCGACATCTACGCGCTGGTCAGGACCAGCATCAGCAGGGGAATAGCCAACAGCTCTAGCTTCGGCTGCACCGGCAGGCGAACCTTCGAGCAGGAAGGTCAGAGGGACATCTAGGCGACGGGCGAGAATAGAAAGAGCTTTCAGTGAGGGCCGAATCTTGCCTCTTTCTATTGCAGAAATGTATGAAATTGAAAATTCAGGAGCAGCAAGCTGAGCTTGAGTCATCCCTAACTTAGTACGCACTTCACGAATGTTAGTTCCAACTCTTGCAGCTACAGCCTTCCCTACATTTGCGGTTTCAAGGGATGGCATGGGATGGGTTTCCTTTCAATCTGTAAAAAATGTGTGTTATGCATCATTTAGCTATTCATACTTATCGCATGTGTGCTAAATTGATAGAACCTCTTCTCCTATTTTCTTTATAAGAACATACACTTATCAATAAGAATGTTCACGCATAAAAAGACACACGTACGTACTCTATGCACATAAAAAAGTCAAAGAGATACCTCAAGCATCGTACGACAGATTGTACCAGTTAGTCGTATGCTTTGTCAATACCCTTTACACTTATGGTAAAATACCTACGATACTTGCAATCTTAAAATGTAGATATATATGTAGCAAGGATTGTAAGCGAAAATCGCTTGTTTAAATTTACTTTTTAGAAAATTCGCGTTATGGATTTTTACCTGATCTTATTGTTCCATATATATTATTTCAATAAAAATTACATAATGTAAGAACAAAGCAAAATCTTGTAGTGTCAAATGTTAAAATGAAAAATAAATGTCATTGCTCCACAGTATTATTTTTAGACAATAAAGCTACTCACTAGCTAACTTTGCTAAAGGTGCATTATAATTGAGTAGACATTCTACTACTATTCTTCTGATTTCTGACGTGTATACTCCTGTGCAAAAACAATGTTGTTGCATTGCGCATGCCGTCTCTAGCATACGACGAAGAGGAGCTGAATTATGACCACTATCCCAGAATTATTTCTTCAATCCGTTCGACTGTTTGGTACGCGTTCGGCATTGCTAGAACCTGCTGAAGGAAGCGAAGTTACGTGCATCACCTACGCTGATATGCAAAAACGCGTCGAGGGGTTCGCTGGTTTTCTACAAAAGCAGCACATCTCACAGGGAGACCGTCTGCTCTTGTGGTCTCCAAGTCGTGTCGATTGGCTTATTGTGTATTTAGGTACGCTTCTTGTTGGCATGGTTGTTGTACCGCTCGATGTGAGTAGCAAGGAAGATTTTCTTCATCGCATCGCTGAAACAACAGAGGCATGTTTTCTCGTCACAACACAGAAACAATATACTGATTTAAAAGAGCTACCCGTAGCACTTATCGATATTGATGCACTACCGCAGGAAGATTTTGATCATACACAAGTACATGGAGCAGACGAAAACGATCTTGCTGAGCTTGTTTTTACGTCTGGCACAACAGGTCAGCCGAAGGGCGTGATGCTGTCTCACAAAAATATTGTGAGCAACGCGCTCGCAGCACTCAAGGTGATTGACATCACCCCTAATGATCGTGCGTTGTCAATACTTCCTCTATCACATATGTTTGAATTAACAATTGATATAGCACTACTGGCGAAGGGCGCAAGCATTCTCTATGCCCGTACCCTTTCACCTGATACACTACTAAAACTACTGGGTAGCCAGCAAGTAAGCGTTATGGTATTAGTCCCGCAAGCACTGCAGCTTTTCCTGGGTGGTATCGAGCGCGAGGTACGCCGTCAGAAACGTGAAAAAGCGTGGGCAATGTTGCATCGCGTAGCAGCCTATCTTCCCTTTAGTTTGCGCCGCTTTCTCT
>CAXTUE010000077.1:0-3396 GCA_964247355.1 uncultured Ktedonobacteraceae bacterium
TTCTTTACCACGGCCCTCGCCCTATTGCTTGTCTCGCTTGTCGGCATACTAAGCGCGTCACGCGATACCGGTGCGCGCAAGCAGAGAACAGGACTCGAAAATGGCCAGCATCCAGTACGCAAAAGCCCAAACCGTAGCCTGTTCTCAATCCTCTTACTTATTCCACTGGGTCTGACGCTCTTCGGCATTCAGGGACCAATCAAGCCTCCGAGCGGAACCGATGGGGGCGGTGTGCTGGTAACGGAGAAAGAGTCGGCCTACAACTATATCCAGGTTGTACGCGTCGGTCGCGAAATGCAACTCGTGCTCAACGAGGGCTTAGCAGTCCATTCCATCTATAATCCTGACAATATACTCACCAATGGTCCCTGGGACTACTTCATGGTCGCTCCCTATTTCAACGCCCCACCATTTACACCGCAGCAGGTACGTAAAGTATGCATCATCGGTCTGGGCGCGGGTACCATTCCGCATGAATTCACTAACGTCTATGGTCCCTCGGTCTCAATAGACGGTGTGGAGATAGATGGGGAGATCGTCAACATGGGCCGCAAATACTTCGCGATGAATGAGCCAAATTTACATGTCGCGGTGCAGGATGGCCGCTACTTCCTACAAACGACCGCCCAAAAATATGATATTATCGGTATGGACGCCTACCAGCAACCCTACGTCCCTTTTCAATTGACCACGAATGAGTTCTTTTCAGAGGTTAAGACCCACCTCACACCTAACGGTGTCGCGGTCATCAACGCAGGTCGTACCTCCCATGACTTTCGTTTGGTCAATGCCCTCTCGCAAACGATGCGCTCGGTCTTCTCCAACGTCTACATCATCGACACCGAACGCTTCTCTAATAGCATCATCATTGGCACCAACGCTCATACCTCCCCCGGCAATTTCCAGGCAAATATGAACAATATAACCAATGCTCCATTGCTAAGCGTCATGAACTCAAGTGTCAAATACGGCAATATCCGTGAGGAGCATACCGCGCGCGCTGTCTTCACCGATGACCACGCTCCCGTTGAACAACTGATTGACTCCATTATTCTGAACGTCGCCGCGAGTGGCAAAGAGTAGGGACCGATGATGCATTTTCACGAAATACTGCGGATGTGCCTGAGGTAGGGACCGCATTCATCACGTCCGTGGAGGCATCTCACCCGTCAAACGGACGTGATGGCTGCGGTCCCTACCACATATCCAGAATATTTTGTGAAACATGTATTATCCTGTCCGCACGGACACCGAACATTTTCCTTACAAGCCTTCTGTTTGCTTTGTGAGGTATTGAGGTCGATACTTTCGGCGTTCCACCAGCAGAATTATAAGGCCACCAGTAAGTACGCAGATACCATAGATAATACCCATCGCGAAAAGCGGATAGCGAAAATTGATGCTATACAACTCGCTGAAGCCGCTTGCTCCCACAAACGCTCCAACCAGTCCAATCGCGCCATATAGTCCCTGTACCTGCGCCCGTACACTGCTGGCCGAAGATGAGGCAATATGTGTATCAACGGCGGGCTGTATAAACGCATACACGATGCCATGTAGCGTGAAGCCAACAATCACAAGCAATAGGGTATTGGCGAAGCCATACAACAGGTAAAGCGGCACCTGCGCTAATCCAAAAATCAGAATCAAGACCGAGCGATAGCGTGTACGGTCCGCCACCTGTCCCCCAAATGCCGATAGCAGCACGTTTGGAATGGCCCACATCACGTAGGTGACGCCGATCAATGTCACCGAGGCACCGAGGTGGTCATGCAACCACAACGGCATCAATGTCTGATCAAAACCCAGGTACAGGTAATCACCAAAGGCGATGAGGTACGCCGCCATAAGGGGTAGTGAAAAAAGCAATGAGTACGAGAAACGACGTTTTGTCGTAGCTGCTTGCGTTAGTGCTGCACGTATGTTGGGCACCATGAAGAACACGATGGCAACGGCAATGACACGGAATACGACCGCGCCAATAAACGCCGCCGAGTAACCAAATGATGCTAAGAAGCCTCCAATGCCCGGTCCAAGTAGAAAACCAGCATTGAAGAATGCACCAAAGATGCCGTATGCCTCACCCTGTTTCTCCGCCGGTATCTCGTCAATAATGAGTGCACGAGCGGCGGGCAAGAGCGCGGCAGTGCCTATACCCTCTATGAAACGTAGGACTACAAACGCAACAGGGTCATCTACCACTATATAGAGTACAGAAAGAATAGCTTGTGCGATCAGCCCTAATAGCATGACCTGTTTACGTCCCCACCGGTCTGCCAGCCAACCTACTGGATACTGAAAAAGAAAGTTCGAGAAGAGATAGGCCGAGGCCATCAAGCCGATAATCGTCAGCGAGGCCCCCCGTGATTGCGCGTACAGCACCCGCACCGGCCCAACCATGCCAACACCCGAATAGGCCGCGCACACCGCTAACGAGATAGCTAGTAGCGTTCGGTTCTGCCATAACAACCCCTTCGTGAACCTTGTGTACCATTTTCGCTGAACTTCTCTCTGTTCGGGGGCATGTTGAGTCAGGGGCATAAAAACTTCTTTCGTGTTGCTTGCTACTGCTAGTAGTTAGGAGGCAGGAACGTGTCAATAGACTTCTATTATATCCTCTCAACCCACTTCCCTACAAGCTCATATGAAAATTTTCTTAGAGAAGAGAGTGATACGGTTTTCTCGCTCTACCTATGTTCGTTACTATGCTTAAGTTTTTTAGGAATATGTTATACTTGTTCTAATATCAACGCAGAAACGCTAGTATCAGAGAGAAAATCATGGCAACCCTCTACTGGACAACCAAAGATTTAGAATATATGCCAGATGACGGCAACCGATACGAAATTATTGATGGGGAGTTGTACGCGTCAAAACAGCCAGATTGGGAGCATCAGTCAGTTGGTTTACAAATAGCTGCTTTACTACGAGAATGGAACAAGCAAACGCATATTGGTAAGGCAAACTACATGCCAGGAATTATCTTCTCTGATTACACGAATGTTGTGCCTGATGTGGTATGGATTAGCAGAGAACGCCTAAAAACGGCCTTGCAACCAGATGGAAAACTGCATGAGTCACCGGAACTTGTGATTGAAATACTTTCCCCAGGTATGGCAAATGCTCACCGTGATCGAGAAGTGAAGCTGAAACTTTATTCGCGTCGTAACGCTGTAGAATATTGGGTAGTGAATTGGCAAGCGAAGACAATTGAGGTTTATCGGCGCGAAAACACAGTATTAGCACTCTACAACACGCTTAGCGAAGGTGACGTGCTAGAAAGTCCTCTCCTACCAAGATTTCGCTGTCGAGTAAGCGAGTTTTTTGAAGACATCTAAAAACAGTTTTGGTACAACCGGCGTGGTGTGGAAAAAAAAAAAAAGATCTTTATTTACC
>CAXTUE010000077.1:3406-12146 GCA_964247355.1 uncultured Ktedonobacteraceae bacterium
TTTTTTAATCACCAAAAAATTTTTTTTTTAAAATTTTTAAAAAAAAAATAACTTTTTTTCTCACACACTCCGCTTGTACCAAAACTTCTAAAACCCTACTCCCACGCCCCCAACTTCACATAACCCTTGAGCAAATCGCGGGCGATAATAAAGTGCTGGATCTCGTCCGTTCCCTCATAGATGCGGGTGACGCGCACATCCCGGTACCAGCGTTCGATAGGCATCTCTTTGGTGTAGCCCATGCCGCCGTGAATCTGCATCACGCGGTCAACGACGCGGTTCACCATGTTGGAGCCGTAGAGCTTCGCCATGCTCGCTTCGTGACGGTTGTCTTTGCCTTGATCGGCTTGCCATGCGGCATGGAACGCCAACCACTTGGTCGCTTGAATCTCCACGGCGGAGTCGGCGATCATCCACTGAATAGCCTGACGGTCGGCGATGGGTTGTCCAAAGGTGACGCGCTGCTTCGAGTAGTCGAGTGCCATCTGTAACAGACGCTCCGCCGTGCCAACACAGCGCGAGGCGATGAGCCAGCGTCCCTGTCCAATCCACTTCATGCCAAGCGAGAAGCCATGTCCAACTTCACCCAGGATGTGATCTTCCGGTACGCGCACGTTCTCAAAGAATAGTTCAGCAGGAGACCAACCACCCATCGTAGGAATTGGGCGCGAGGTCCACCCCATCGAACGGTCTACCAGGAAGCAGGTAACGCCACCATTTTGCGGCGGCTTTTCACGGTCCGTCACGGCAAGTACCATCGCAAAATCTGCTTCGTTGCCGCCCGTGATAAAGACCTTTTGCCCATTGATCACCCAGGAGTCGCCATCCTTGACCGCCGTTGTCCGAATCGCAGAGGGATCGGAACCCGCCCCAGGCTCTGTCAACGCGAAACACGATTTGCGTTCGCCTTCAATCGTTGGAATAAGATACTGCTTTTTCTGTTGCTCATTGCCGAGATAGAGAATATTGTCGGCATTGCCACCAAAGCCAAACGGAACAAGCGTACGACCCATCTCCATCGCAATCAGCGCGGTCATCACGGCTCCAAGGTCAGCACCACCATATTCTTCGGGCGTGTTGATACCCCAGAAACCCAGCTCTTTCGCCTTTTGCTGCAAAGAATGATACAGGTTTGGCTCAATTCCCGTAGGATATTTGCCCTCACTCTGCATCACCTCGCTCTCAAGTGGCATCAGTTCGCGATCCACGAAACGACGTACGGTTTGCTGCACCATTTTCTGCTCATCGGTCAGGGAAAAATCCAATCTCGGCCTCCTTCTTTGGCTAGCATTTCTCCACAGGCATTGTGGACAAATCAATAGATGAATTGTAACACATCGAATAACAATCTTGACAGCAAAATGCTTAAGAATGCTTTTTGCAGGTGCGGATAATGGCACCCTTTATACTCTCTATCTCTTTATACCTGTCCTCAAAGGAAAAATTTAGTAATTTTTAATATATTTACGCAAATTATTTGTTATACTAGTGCGAATGTTATGTCGATACGCAGGGAGGCAGAAGAGGCATTGATGAGAATTTGTGTGCTGGAAGAGGACGCGGTGATAGAGGAATTATTGAGTGCCATGTTACGGTTGCGGCATCATCAATCTACCACTTGTCAGACACCATTAGCCCTTTTGGAGGCATTACAGCTTTCGATGCGGTGTAGCACTCAACAGAAGTTTGAAGTATTGATTATTGGAGACCATCCACATACCAGCTTTTCCTGGCGTTCCGTTGTAGAGCAAGCGCGTACCGTCATACATGATCTTCCGATTGTACTTATCTCAAACGTCAGCTACCGCGAAGTGCTTTTCATTGAACATCAGTTTTGCAAACTAAGAATTCTTGATGAGCCATTCCGTCTTCAAGATTTCTATACTATTGTTGAAGGGTTCAGTATATGAGATACACGAAACAGGCCAAATTTTCGTTGAGTGCTTTTGGAAAGAGGAGCAAAGCCATGCTCCCGTGCCACACCGCATTCATACCTCTTTCTGTGATATACTAACCTTATTTCTGTCCTGTTCGGAAAGGAACATAGAACATATATGAGTGACGACCAGCAGATTCAACAAAGCCTGCCACCAAACTATTTCTATACGAAGATGCCTAACGGCATCGAGCTAATTGGTCAATATATGCCAAGTCTTAGCTCAATCACCTTCGGCTTCCAACTTGATGCCGCCGTTGTCCACGAGCCACAGGATAAGCAGGGACTTGCACACCTCTTTGAATATATGCTGTTTCAAGGCACGAAAAAAAAGGATGCTCGTGCCCTCAATGAAGCCTTTGAGTCGCTCGGTGCTCGTAAAGGTGCAGGAACAGGTATGGAAACCACACAGGTTTGGGCGCAGATCGTCAATACCAAGTTTGACGCCACACTTGACCTGATCCATGAACTCCTGCTCACACCCACATTTCCTAAGAGTGAGCTAGAGCAGACGCGTAACATCATCCTGCAAGAAATTCGTCGTCGCGACGATGAGCCAATGAGCCGCATCTTTGATATTGTGCGTGAGAATTTCTACAAAGGTTCCCCGCTTGCACGCCTCTCGTTAGGTACGGACGAAAGTGTGCGTACACTTCAACGTCAGGACCTACAGGCATTCTGGCAAGCACGTTACAAGCCGAACAATACACTCTTCTCCATTGCAGGAAAATTTGATTGGGACCACGTTGTTGCGCATATGCAGAATTTGTTTGGTGATTGGCAAGGAGAGGTCGCATCCTCAACAATAGCAGCACCACAACCTACAAATAGCGTGTCATTGGAGTATCAAGAGGGCAAGCAAGAGCATCTCGGCATGATGTTTCCGTTCCCCAGCTATACCGACCCCGACTACTATGCTGGTATGATTATCAGCGAAGTGCTGGGTGGCAACATGGCCTCGCGCCTCTTCGTCGAAGTGCGTGAGAAGCGCGGTCTGGTCTATGGCGTTTCCGCGAGCCTTGCGGGAAACAAGCACATTGGAGCCATGCGCGTTTACGCAGGAACCACACCCGAACAGGGCCATGAGTGTCTTGAAGTGATCGTCAACGAACTGCGCAAACTGGAGCAAGACGGTATCACCAGCGATGAACTGGAGCGCGCCAAAGTGCAGTTGAAAAGCGAGACCATCATGCGCAGCGAAGGCTCCGGTGCTCGCATGGGTGCCATCTCCCGCTCCTGGTGGTACGAGCGCAAAATCAAAACGGTCCAGGAGGTCAAAGACGCCATTGACTCCGTGACCCAGGAACAAATCCTGAACGTCCTACACCGCTATTCCCCGCTCAACCCCCTGACTATCGCCGCCATCGGCCCCTTAGAGCGTGAAGCCTTGGTGGGAAACATATTGTAATTTTAAGAACGCCAACAGAGCATAATTATTGCCGATGAACTAGAGATACTTTTCTTTAGTTCATCGGCATCATTTTGTCTATTACGATAATCATCTATACATTATAATATTTTTATGCTATAATCCATAAATCAATTTCAAAAGCGTTGCTTTTGAGTCGTCTTTTTATATTATTAATTGCTTTTTATTTGAGATAATAAGTATTCAGAAAAGCGTCAAAGAAAAAGGATAGAAATGTGAGTATTTATCGACCTATTCCAAAGGAAAAAGGTATCAAATAACCAGGAAATGCATATCAAATGGGCAGTGGACTATGAACTTTAATGCTGGAGACCTTGAGGGTACTATGCTCTTCGCAACTTTAGACAAAAAATAAAAATGCACCCAGAGAGACTTGAACTCACAACACACGGTTCCGAAGACCGTTGCTCTATCCATTGAGCTATGGGTGCAACACTAGAATACTACCAGAATGTATCTTGCATGTCAATCTTTTTTTGAGCTTCAACAAGACAAGTGCTATTATATCTAGCGACTAGATATGACAGCACTTCTTTCTCCCCTACCCCTCCAATTGCTGCTCCTGCAAATCAAGTTCACGCTCAACCCGACGCATCACCTCATCGTTGATTTCGCCTTTGTCACGTAATTCGATAACGGAATAGCGCGCAGCTTGCAGCGTCTCTTGCTCTACACGCTGATAGCTCTCAAGTTTCTCTTTTTCTTGCTCGCTCTCTGCATCGTCGGCGGCCTCCGCAACGCTTTTGGCCCGCACTTCATAATGTTCACGCAGGTGTTCGGCGGCATCTGTAGGTGCCTCTCCCTGCTCGATCAATTCGTCGATGCGGTTCAAGGCGGCAAGCGATGCAACCTGCCGGGCGCGAACCTCCTCCCGTTCGGTCTCACCATCATCCTTCAATCCAAGTCGTCGAATGATAAATGGCAAACTGAGACCCTGAAACACAAGCGTTGCGAGAATGACAGAGAAGGTGAGGAACTGAAGTAGGACACGTTCGGGAAATGGCTGCCCGTTCGCCGTTACTTCGGGTATTGCAAGTGCCGCCGCTAACGATATAACACCGCGCATTCCTGCCCACCCAATTACCGCCACATTTCGCCAGTTGGGATAGGGATCACGCTCACGTATATGTCGAAAGAGCAGACGGGGAAGATAGGTTGCGGGAATAACCCACACGATACGCACAAGTATTGTTGCACCACTAATGCCAACAGCATACCAGACAAGATTTGGTGTGGTATGCCGTGCGATTGTATCATTGAGCTGATCGAGAATGTTACGTAACTCTAAGCCAATAAAGATAAATACAAGCGCGTTTAACAAAAAAACTAATGTACTCCAGACCGCAAGTGCTTGTTGACGCGTCTGCGCAGAGAAAAGCACCGAAGACTTTCGTGACAGGTAAAGCCCTGCGGCTACGGCAGCAAGTACGCCTGATGTATGCAGTTCATCAGCGAGCAGGTATACCGCGAAAGGTGTAAGCAGGGTAATGACGATTTCTAGCGTGGGATTGTCTAAGTGACGGTGAACAAATGTTATACACCAACCAAGTGCAAGCCCAATAAGAATACCACCAATACTCTCGCCAACAAACAGTAGACTTGCATTTAATAAAGAGAATGATCCCGTCACTACTGCCGCCACCGCAAACTGATATGCAACCAAGCCTGAAGAGTCATTGACGAGGCTTTCACCCTCAATGACCGTTACAATGCGTCGAGGTACACCGAGCCGTTGTGCGATAGAGGTTGCCGCAATAGCGTCGGTCGGCGAGACAATCGCTCCTATCACGAAGGCCGCTGCCCACGGTAGCGATGGTACAATCGCATGCGCGACTACTGCAACAATGATAGTTGTAAAAAATACCAGACCAATTGCTAGTAGCGATATTGGGCGTAAGTTATTCTTGAAGTCGCGCCAGGACGTAGACCATGCCGACGAGTAGATCAATGGCGGCAGGAATAGCAGGAAAATCAGTTCAGGGTCGAGCGAAAAACGGGGCAAACTAGGAATAAAGCCCAGAGCAAGACCACCCACGATAAGCAAAATAGGATACGGAATCTTTAAACGTGGCGCAACAAGTGCAAGAGCTAGACCCGCAATCAGCAGTATGAGAATAAGGACGAGCGAGGTGTGGACGCTAGGTTTCTCGGCACGTGCAACAACAAGTGTTGCGAATTGTAGGAACGAGTGCATGAATTTTCCTCGTGAGTGGTTTCAATAGGTAAATATTCCTCATTGGAAATATACCTCTATCACGTTCCTGCTGAGAATAGCGTATACGTTGTGAAACTTTTACTTCCTTTCTCCTTCCAGCCGTTGCTCATCCAGGTCGAGTTCGCGCTCAATGTGACGGAATACCTCGTCGCTGATGTCACCGTTACTGCGCATCGCGATAACGGCGTCGTGTTCGGCTTTCAGCGTCTCTTGTTGCAGGTATTGATAGGTGGCAAGGTGACTCTCACCGGATGTATACTCCTGACCATCGGATGCATCTACAATACTTTTGTAACGGGCCTCGTAATGAGTGCGCAAGTGCTCTGCCACCTCTTTAGGCACATTGCCCTCTTCAATCAGCGCGTTAATGCGGTCCAGTGCAGCTTGTGCGGCAGTTTTACGTGCCTGAACCTCCTCTCGTTCGGCACCTCCATCATCTTTTAAGCCAAGACGATGAATCAGAAATGGTAGACTGAGACCTTGTAAGACAAGTGTGACAAAGATGACGCAGAAGGTCAAGAATAGAATTAGCGCACGTTCAGGAAAAGGTGAGCCGCTTTGTGTCATTAATGGTATTGCAAATGCTGAGGCAAGCGAGACTACACCACGCATGCCCGTCCATGCGATGATCACGATATTTTTCCAATCAGGAAGCGGGTCTTGCTTTCGTACACGCGAGCTTAATAGGCGTGGTAAATACGTGGCAGGAAATACCCATACCATACGCACGACTATTACTGCTATACAGACAACTGCCGCGTACCAGAGAAGATTTGCGATGCTACGCTGGGCAATTGTACCGCGCAGCGTATCAAGAATACCCCGCAATTGCAGTCCAATGAAGATAAACACAAGCCCGTTTAACAAAAAGGTAAGATTATTCCAGACCGCGAACGCTTGTTGACGTGTATCTGCTGAAAATAGTACAGGTGCTCGCCACGCTAAATAAAGTCCCGCCGTCACAGTTGCTAAAACGCCAGATACACCGAGTCTGTCGGCAATCAGGTACGCTACATAAGGCGTCAACAACGTGATAGTGATTTCCAGCGATGGATTATTCAGGACGCGATGTACCTGCGTCAGAATCAAGCCAATAGCGAGACCAATAGCAATACCACCAACACTATCAATCACAAAGCGCAAACTCGCCTCGCCGAGAGAGAATGTACCCGTCACAACAGCAGCGACAGCGAACTGATAGGCGACAAGACCGGAGGCATCGTTGACCAGACTTTCCCCCTCAATGATGGTCACAATGCGACGTGGCACGCCCAGTCGCTGCGCAATGGATGTTGCGGCGATAGCATCTGTCGGCGAGATGATCGCTCCTAGTACAAAGGCGGCTGCTAAGGGAAATCCAGGAATAAGAGTATGTGCCACGATTGCAACAAGAGTGGTGGTAAAGAGCACGAGGCCAATAGCGAGCAACGAAATGGGACGTAGGTTTGCGCGAAAGTCACGCCATGATGTAGACCATGCGGACGAGTAGAGTAGTGGCGGTAGAAACAGGAGAAATATCAAATCGGGATTGAGCGTAACTTGTGGTAAGCCTGGAATAAATCCTAGTAGTAGCCCACCAAAAACTAGCAAGATAGGATACGGAATCTTTAGATAAGGTGCGACAACCGCTAAAGCAACAACGACTACAAGTAGGCTTAAAATAATCGTGATAACGGAGTGTACAGAAGGTGGTTCAGCAGAAACTACTGTTAGCGTTACAAGAGAAAAAAAAGCAAACATATGTCTTCCTTATACGTATATGATTGGGAAGATAAGAAAAGAAACATATCTTTGCTGCGACATTGTCGCAGCAAAGATATGTTTCTTTTTATACCAGTTCTCCGCGCAACACAGTTACCGCTTGCCCACTAATTCGCACTCGCTCACCATCGAGTCGTACACGTACAACGCCACCGCGAGCTGACGCTTGATAGCCAACCATCGTCTCTTTGCCAAGCTTCTGGCTCCAATAGGGTGCAAGACAGCAATGTGCCGAGCCGGTCACAGGGTCCTCATCAACGCCAACCCTCGGTGAGAAGAAGCGCGACACAAAATCGTAGCCCTCGGTGCTGGCTCGACTGGTAATAATGATGCCTCGTGTATCAACCGTCTTTAGTAATGAGAAGTTGGGGCGCATGTTTCGCAGGACCTCTTCCGAGTCTACTTCGACCAGATAATCAAACTTGTTTTTGCCAATGTATTGAGCGGGCACACCTAATGCTTGCAAGAGATGAGCAGGCTCGGCTACCTCTTGCTCAGGTGTTGCGGGAAAGTTGAGTTCTATCCATTCGTCCTGTTGCTCCGCCGTCAGCAGTCCACTTCTTGTGAGAAATCGCGCCTGTCTGCCTTTTGCCAGTTGACCTGTTTCCCAGAGCACATGCGCGCTGGCGAGCGTGGCATGTCCGCATAAATCGACCTCAACGAGCGGTGTGAACCAGCGCAAGTTATAGCCATCTTCATGCGCGACCAGAAACGCGGTTTCGGCGAGGTTCATCTCTTGCGCCACCTGCTGCATCCATTGCTCATCACGCGCCTCCTGTAATACGCATACGGCTGCAGGATTACCGGCAAACGGTTTATTTGTGAATGCATCAACTTGTAGAATTGCTTGTGTCATAATGCTTTGTATCCTATTCTGTCCTTATAGTTAATTGTAGGGGTCTCATTTTATTACATCCTTTGGGCGATTGATCTGTTTCTTAGACAAATGCAGCGTTTCATTCTGTACTCTAACATCGTGTATTGCCCAAAGGATGTAATAGAATGAGACCCCTACATTTTATCGTCTCTCAAAATATATCATACGATCATATATAATTTTATCCACCAAACTATAAATCTTCTACCGACCAATGGCTACGAAACAGTTTTCATCCGTTCTCCGTATACCTAAGTGAACAGTATCCCAAACAATAGACAACTATACCCAACACTTCTCCAAGCAAGGCATTCAATTTCAAAACATGAGCAAGGTTGGGGATATGGTAGATATTCAGTAAGATTTGGCAGGAGATACAGATATAGAAATTGCGCTTAAAGAAGCAAAAGGAATTTTGACACCTCAGCGTAATGGTTTTTTAGCTTCCGGCCCATATCCTTTCACACATGCGCTATCGGCATATGTAGGATGTGGCTTTGGACAAACAACCTGTGGTATGTA
>CAXTUE010000078.1:0-12124 GCA_964247355.1 uncultured Ktedonobacteraceae bacterium
GGGAATGCCCCTCCCATACCACGGAATTCCGTGGTATGGGAGGGGCATTCCCCTTGCGGGTGCCCTGGCTTTGCCTTTTAACCTCTATTATCATCAAAATGACACACAATGAAACGTTACTTATAGCAGACTACCGTTTTCGAGAGGTTCGCATGCAACAATCAGATTCAGCAGCTCACCTGACACGTATTCAGCCAAAACGCTTGAAGAGACATCCTTACCAACTTCTAGCGACCGATACGTGGCGAAAAATAGAGAAGCAGAGCGAGATGGACCTTGCAACGCAACCTTCCCTTACCCTTTCGCGAGAACGCATAGGCATTGTAGAACGCCCGGTGCCTTCTTATGGTGGAACACAGTAACCAGGTTTACCACCCGAAACATTCCAGTCAACGGACGAAGATTTTGACGACGAATTGCCAGAAGAGGCGTTTGATGTCAACCTGATGGGCACAACATATCTGATGAAGCTCAGTGGCATGATGCAGGCCATCAAAATACAGCGACAGACAGGTGCATACCCGATTGTCAACGTCTACCAGAATACATCCACACTGGCTACTCCCAAAATAGTGGCACAGGCTCCCGCTTCGACACAACCGCAGTGGAGGATCGTGCTCGGCTCACCTACCGCCCGCATTCTGATTAGCCTTGTTGTCGGCTTTGTGCTCCTCTACCTTACGATAAAGTCGATTAACATCCAGACCACTGTCGCCACCATCACAAAGTACCTCTTGACACCTTCCGGCATCACATACGCGCTTCTCTCTGGCATAATCTTCATCGCCTCGTTCACGCTACGTGGTATTCGCTGGAAACTGTTTCTCAACCCGATTGGCAAAATTAGTGCGATTCGCGTGATTCAACTCTTCTGGATCGGCGTCTTTATCAACTTTCTCTTACCTGTGCGCGGAGGTGAGCTTGCCAAAAGCTTGATGCTGAAACGTATCGCGGGTATGCCCATAAGCCAGACGCTCCCTACCGTCGCGATGGATAAAGCACTTGACCTGATGCCCGCACTGTTTGTTATGGCGATTGTGCCACTCTTGCCAGGAGTACATATGACGCTACAGCTCTGGTTTGTGCTGGTCGTCGTTGCGGGTGTGCTCGTTGGTCTCGTACTCTTTATCGCATTGGCCGCCTGGAAACGCACAGCCGCGATCAGCTTCATGCAATTCTTCACGCGCTTCCTACCAAAGAAAATCGGCAGTGGCATCGAAGGCTTCGCAACCGGCTTTGTTGACTCGCTACTGACCGGTGCCAGTCAGCCAAAAATCTTTGTACCCGCTATGCTGCTTACCGTTGCCGCCGTCATCTGCGATGGCCTGTTCGCCCTGTTCGCGTTCTGGGCCGTTGGTCTCTACATGCCCTTCGGTATAGCGATCTTTGGCTACACAATGTTCAATATGTTCAGCATACTGCCCAACGCCCCTGCTGGTATCGGCTCAAATGAGGCCACCGGCGCGGTCGTCTTCACTGGCCTGCTCGGATATAACTCGAATAGTGTGCAAGCGATGTTTGTCTTCTCACACCCGTGGACTACTCTTCTTATGGCCGTCATCGCTATTGTATCGCTTAGCTCGCTTGGCCTGACTCTCTCGAATGCTATGAAGATGCGCGACAATTCCTGATACGTTGTATATGCATGATATAATTAGGGCAATGTTTACTCGCTTACTATCGTCGAGAGGACTCTCCATGGCCGGTACCATACGCATTCTGCTGTGCGAAGACCAAACATTGATGCGACAGGGCCTACATACTGTTCTGGAACTTGAGGATGACTTCCAGGTCGTCGGCGAAGCGATGAATGGCGAGGACGCCATCCAACAGTATCACAATCTGCAACAGCAAAATCTCGGCCCCGATGTTGTGCTGATGGACATTCAAATGCCACTCAAGAATGGTGTCGAAGCCACCGCCATTCTTATGGAAAAAAATCCGGTCGCGCGCATCATCATGCTTACCACCTTCGACTACGACGACTATGTTTTTGAAGCCGTAAAAGCTGGTGCGATGGGCTATTTACTCAAGGATGTGCCAGCCGACGAACTCGCCAACACCATTCGTAAAGTCGCGCAAGGCGAACCATTCATTCAACCAAAAATGGCAAGCAAATTGCTGGTCGAATTTGGACGCAAAGAACGTAGCGCGACAACTTCACAAACTCCTGTCGCTTCTACAACAACAAACACACAAGCTGAGGGCTTAAGTGTGCGCGAAACCTCAGTGCTCAAACTGCTCGCCGCCGGTGCGAGCAATCGTGAAATTGCTGATAGACTGGTGCTCGCTGAGGGTACCGTAAAAAATCACGTCTCTAACATCCTCAGCAAGCTACACGCCGAGAATCGCACACACGCCGCCAAAGTCGCCCGCGAACGCAAAATAATCTAATATAGGGTAACAAAAGACAATACCACGAGGCACTTCGCGCCTCGTGGCATTGTCTTTTGTTACCCTATATTCTTAAACCACTCGCCGTGAAAACCGTAGGGGATATGATGCGGCACCTCAGCGCGCCCTAGCTCCTCGAAGGTTGAAGCGTCAAGCACAAGCAGGAACGAGTTACCCTTGTTCGCATCGAGCACAACCGACAGGATAACGCCGTCATCCTCGGCCTTTGGATTTGGTGCTTCGGCAAAAATCGGCTCGCCTGGATAACAGTGCTCCTTTGACCACACCTTTGTTGTACGATTCCGCACGTCGACGCGCAGCAACAGGTTCGTGAACGCCTCTTGCTTCCGCTTGTCTAAACCAATACCATAGGCCACTCCATAGTCACATCCATTGTACCGCCGGTAGTTTATCGTGGGCAGCTCAACACCATACTCCGAAAGTAGTTCATAATGTGCCTGCTTGTCAACGCTTAGCGGCAGGTAGTAGCGACGCGTCTCATTAAGCGACTCTCCTGGCTCAGCACGTACAGCATCGTTTCTAATCTGGTCGAGATACAGGCTATGGATAGAGGAGGCATCCGGGTAGGCCGAGATGTCAACGATTACCTGTCCGTCCTGCTCAAAGGCGTTGATGTGGTGAAAGGCAAAGAACGCCTCCACTTCAAACTGCTTTACGATGCTGCCATCGTCCTTGCTCATCACAATAAATTTCGCTGGCTCCTGCGCTCGCCATGTGTAGTTCTCGATGAATGGCTTGCCGCTCTGCAACATGTCAAGCGGATTGACACGATACGGGTATTCCGCGATCACAACATAGTGCTCTGTCATGCCAAAGCTGTGCAGGTACGCTGGCTCCATAACAGGATATGAACCAATCAACGTGCGGCTATGCTCCCCATCCTTGATTCCATACACCTTGAACACACTGGGCATATAAAACTCTGTCATGTAGCTCACGCTCATCTTGTTGCCGAAATCATAGTGTGGGTGCGCTGAACCATGATGTCCAACAAGTGCATCGTCATAATGGACCACGCCCAGTGTCTCCAATGTGTGCGGGTCAAACGCGATAGGTAGTGGCGTCTCAGTCATAGCTACATAGTCGCCCGCGACTTTGTTAATCGTAACGTTCGCGTTGACCGACTCGGTCATCATCCCCTTGAAGGCCGCCTTACAAGGATCGGTTGCGAACTGGCTGAAGGCAATATGCCCCTCCTGCATCGAAATTCTGTACGTGTCGCTCTGCAAAAACTTGTTTTCGTAGGAGACATTGCCATTCTGCAGCGTGAAGCGGTGCAGCATCGCGAAACCGTCAAACCAGTGTTTGAACGTTTCTGACCCTACTTCAAATTTCGCTGGCCCATTGCGAAGCAACGAACCAGAGAGCCATGTTGGTATCGTACCCTCTACCGGCAAAGCATTCAGTGCCACCTCTTTATCCAATGAGATATAACCGAGTGTGTATGAGTTTGCCATGAGACATAGTGCCTTTCTTACTGTTGCTATCAAACATTTTGTTGCGCTTGCGTGGTGCGCTGTCGCATATGATGCAGGTACGCAAACATCCAAATAAAGGTTCTCACCTTGAGCTTATGCTACACGTCCCCTGAGAAGTATGTCGCCACTTTTTGTTGCTGTCAAGGCCACGCTGAATTGTCAATCATCGTGTGGTGGGAACTAGGGCACCTGCGGTGACAGTTGTAGTATTGGTTGCATTCGATTTGTTCCATGTGCTATAATTCAATAGGTAGAATAAGAGAGAAAAAAGACAGACAGGCGGGGTTACAGCAATGAGTCAAAAACCGAATCCCACTGTTTGGGGATCACTGGCACTGATGGGACAGCTAGGCTTCACTATCGCCATCCCAATCGCTCTGGGTGCCATTCTAGGAAATCTTCTGGATGGCGCACTTCATACCAACCATTTTATCTTATTGTTCGGGCTACTGCTTGGCCTGATCTCAGGAATATATGGAGCATACCGTTTATTTAAACGCGCTATGGGCTAATCTCTAAATAGACTCAGATGAACGGAAGAACCATCTAAGAACTCACGATCAGGTCCCGCAGAGGCCGGTACTCAAGGAGGATGCCGAGTGCTCTGGAAACTTCCTAATATTACAATTGCACCGGAACCAATCTTTCCCATATTCGGCTTTCAAGTGACAAACACACTGCTTGGCACTATCATTGCAGGTATTATTCTTATACTTGTCTTTGTTCTAGGTACGCGAAAGCAAGCACTTGTGCCGCATGGCATGCAGAACGCAATCGAGGCAATGGTCGAGTTCCTGGTCGGCCTGATCAATGGTGTTGTTGGTGGCGACAGAAGCCGGGCGCGAAAGTTTTTCCCTCTCGTGGCCTCTTTCTTTTTCTTCATTCTAGTTGCTAATCTGATCGACGTACTTCCAGGTGTCGATACCATTGGACAGATCGACACTAAAGCTATTGCAGAACAACACCTCACCGGTCAGCCGGTCCTGGGCTTCTTGCTGTTTGGAGATATCTCCAACAAAATCATTCCCTGGATACGACCCGCCACAACCGATCTCAATCTCAATCTAGCGATGGCGGTGATCGCGATTGTAACGGCGCAAACATTTGGCTTCGCTACACTGGGAGCCAGACAACATCTCAGCAAGTACTTCAATTTCAGAGGGCCTATTGATTTCTTCGTAGGTCTGCTGGAACTTATCGGCGAGTTCACACGCGTCGTCTCGTTGGCCTTCCGTCTCTTCGGAAACGTCTTCGCGGGCAGCGCAGTGCTTGCGGTCTTTGCCTTTCTACTGCCAGTCGTTGCTAACCTCATCTTCGTTCCCTTCGAGATCTTCGTTGCCGGTGTCCAGGCACTTATCTTCGCACTTCTTACACTCATCTTCTTGCAAATTACAAGTGTGAGCCACGAAGAGCACGGACATGAAGAAGAGCAGGGGACGGCTGACACGCAGCAGGGACAAAGAGAGATGGCCGCGACACATTAGTCACATTCTGTATACAAGCATACGGCTTGTTTCGTTACTGTAATTGCTACTCGCGGAGTACATTTGCCGCGATTGCATAATAATCGTTTAACAAATTTATTCAATTCTTGTATCGTCCTTAAAAGGAGGCTTTTTACCATGAATCTTAAAGAAGTTGCAGTAGCATTAGCAATCGGTTTGGGCGCTATCGGACCAGGCATTGGTATCGGTATCGCGGCATCACAGGCTCTTAGCGGTATCGGTCGCAATCCTGAAGCCGCCCCACTCATTCAGACAAACATGATTCTTGCTCTGGCATTCGCCGAAGCTATCGCTATTTATGCTCTGGTTGTCGCCCTATTGATCCAATTCCTCGGATAGTAGTGTTCTATGTAAACTATGAGACGCGTTTGACGACTGTAGCCAATGGGAGCCAGGGCGCCCGCAAGGGGAACGCCCCTCCCATAGAGAAGCCGCTCCCAACGCTCGTTGATCGTATGGGAGGGGCGTTCCCCTTGCGGGCGCCCTGGCTCAATCACCCACGTCTCATAATGCCGATGTAGAAACACTATTACTCTGATGAAAGGAGGCATACCATGCAATTAGCTCTTTCTATCCATATTGCTCTTGCCGCTTCTATCTCTGAAGGACTCGGCATCAATGCGTTGGCATTCCTCTCGCAGCTCATCACCTTCGGCATCGTCTTTTTCATTCTTTGGCGTTATGCATTTCCTCTTGTCATCAGAACGCTTGAGCGACGCGAAGCAGTGATCCGTGAGGGCGTTGAGAACGCTGAAAAAGCGAAGCGTGATTTAGCAAATGCGCAAAGTGAACGCGAACGTATTTTAACTGATGCTCGCCGCGAAGCACAGGCGACAATTGAGCGCGCACAAAAGACTGCTCAACAGGAAGCCAGTCGTATCGTCGAAGATGCTCATGTACGCGCGGAACAGATCGGTCAGCAACAGGCCGCTCGTATTCAGCAAGAGGCTAATCGAGCACGTAACGAACTGAGCCGCCTGGTCGTTGATCTTTCGATTGATGCGTCAGAAAAGGTGATTGGTCGCTCTGTCGACAACAAAGATAATCGCCGTCTGGTACAAGAGTTCGTCACTGCTAGCAATACACCGAGGGCACAGTAATGTTAAAGGGAGCGGTGGCACGCCGCTACGCAGCCGCCATCTTCGATATTGCTCACAAGCAGAACACGATTGACCGCACGCTTGAAGATGTGCAACAAATAGCCAAGCTTTTTTCTAACCGTAAGATAGCATTCCTTTTGCTTGAGCCAAAGGTTCCTGCACAACGCAAAGAGAAGGCGTTACGCGATGCCATTCAAGGCAAAGCACTGCCAACATCGCTCAATCTCGCGCTGCTACTTGTTCAACGGAATTTAGTCGAGTACACGCCGAATATCGCCTCTGAACTTGAACAAATGGTACGCGACTACCGGAACGAAGCTGTGGCCGATGTGACGACCGCAACACAAATAGATGCAACGCAAACTCGCACTATTCAGCAAGCACTAGAACAACGCACAGGAAAAAACATTGTTGTGCGTACGCACGTTGATCCCTCGGTTCTAGGTGGCGTTGTCGCTCGTGTTGGCGATCAAGTTATTGATGGGAGTATTCGCTATCGCTTGAGCGTACTGGAACAGCAAATGCTTTCAAGTGTCGCAGGCTCACATACTAACTTCTTCACACAAGAAGAGCTTGCTCAAACAGTACGAGACATCGGCTCGGTCGATAGAGATAATGGCACATCGAGTGCTACACTGGATGCTACTGCCTATAGCACAACACCGGCAGTTCCACATACCAAAGCAGCCGGAACAGATGGACAAGTGGGTTACAATACCGTTCCCGGCTCAAAACCAGCCGTGAACCAACCGTAAGGACCGGTTCATCGCGTCCTCCAGGCAATCAACCGCTAACAAGGACACGATAATGCACAATAACAAAAGAACATGGGAATCAAACACAACTTGTGGGCGTCCGTTGTGTTTCCAGAGTAATTTGTGAACCTGCATTATCAGTCCTCACAAAGCTCTGTAAAAAAGATTGATAGTCTAGTAAATACATTCCTGTATATAATTATTGCTCCATGAAGGAGAAAACGCATGGCAACGTGGGCTGATGAAATCAGCGATATCATAGAGAAAAACATCGTTGGCTTTGGCACAAATGAAACGTCTACCGCAACCGTCGGAACCGTGATCTCGGTCCAGGACGGTGTGGCTCGCGTATACGGCCTGTCCGATGTGAAGTATCTCGAATTGGTAGAATTTCCCCGCACTGGCCTGTTCGGCCTCGCCTTCAACCTTGAAGAAGAGACGGTCAGTTGTCCAATTATGGGTGACTTTACACAAGTGCAAGAAGACGACGAAGTACGCACCACCGGACGTATCGTGCAGGTGCCTGTTGGTGATGCCCTGCTGGGCCGCGTCGTCAATCCATTGGGCCAGCCTGTCGATGACAAAGGCCCGATCAATACCGACAAGTTCCGTCCTGTCGAGCGCGTCGCACCCGGCGTTATCACACGTCAAAGCGTGACCGTGCCCGTGCAGACCGGCATTAAAGCAATCGACAGCATGATTCCGATTGGGCGTGGTCAACGCGAGCTTATCATTGGCGACCGCCAGACCGGTAAGACCGCCGTGGCCATCGATACGATTATCAACCAGAAGGGTCAGAACTTACTCTGTATCTACGTGGCAATTGGTCAGAAAAACTCAACGATTGCGCGTACACAATCCATTCTGGAACAAAATGGCGCGATGGACTACACGATCATTGTCGCCAGTAGTGCCTCCGACCCTGCACCATTGAAATATCTCGCACCTTACTCTGGTTGTGCAATGGGTGAGGAATTCATGGAGACGGGCCGTGATGCACTGATCATCTATGACGACCTGACAAAGCATGCCGACGCATATCGCAATATCTCGCTGATCATTCGCCGCCCTCCAGGACGCGAGGCATATCCGGGCGACGTATTCTACCTGCACTCTCGCTTGCTGGAACGCGCGGCCCGTTTGAACAAGGATTACGGCGGTGGCTCACTCACTGCATTGCCATTGATCGAGACTAAGGCAAACGACATCTCGGCCTACATTCCAACAAACGTGATCTCGATCACCGATGGACAGATATTCCTGGAATCAGACCTGTTCAACGCCGGTATTCGTCCCGCCATTAACGTGGGTAACTCGGTGTCGCGGGTAGGCTCCAGCGCGCAGGTCGCAGGTATGAAGCAGGTCGCGGGTACACTCCGTCTCGACCTGGCACAGTTCCGTGAACTCGCTGCCTTTGCACAGTTCTCATCTGACCTGGACAAAGCCACTAAGAGCCGCATCGACCGTGGCCAGCGCCTCACCGAGATATTGAAACAGGGTCAGTATCGCCCGGTGGCCGTTGAGCAGCAAATATTGATTATCTACGCAGCCACAAAAGGCTACCTCGATGATGTTGCGCTCGACAAGGTTGCTGCATGGGAAGATGGCTTCCACCGCTATATGTCGGCCAACCATCCCGAAATCGTGAATGAGGTTGTTGAGAAGTCAGTCAAGCAGAAGAACAAGATGTCCAACGATCTGTTTAACAAATTGAATGCTGCTATCGACGAGTATAAGCAAACAGCCGCACCTCGTAGCGACGACAACGCACAACAGAAAGCGGAGGCCGCGCAAAAAGCTGCTGGCAACACACAGCCAGAGGCAAACGCAGGCAATCCCGCCACAGCTGCTGGCACTAACCAGACAAACGAAGCTCGTTAGCTTAGGAGGAACCTATGCCATCACTCCGAGATATTCGGCGGCGTATCGGCTCCGTTAAAAATACCGCGCAGATTACCAAAGCGATGCAGATGGTGGCGAGCAGCAAGATGCGACGCGCACAAGATCGTGTCCAACAGTCACGCCCCTTCTCAGAGCAGATACGCGAACTTGTATCACGTCTCGCCGAGGCTTCCGGTGAGGACATCGGCGAGGGTGTGGCGTTGCTCACGAAACGCCCCGTGCATAACATCGGCTTCATCGTGCTCACTCCTGATCGTGGACTCGCTGGTGCGTTGCCGAGCAATATTAATCGTAAGGCAGTTACAACAGCGCAAGAGGTGCAGAACGACGCCTCCAGCAATGGCGGTGCCCGTCCAAACGTCGAGTACATTGCGGTTGGACGCAAAGGTCGTGACTTCGTGGTACGCTCACAACTGCCGTTGATCGCCGAGTTCACTAACTATGGTGATAAACCTTCGTTAGCCGATGCCAGAGCTATTGCACAAGTAGCAACCGATGCATTCTTAAAGGGTGAGGTAGATGCTGTCTATCTCGTCTATGCCCAGTATGTGAATACGGTGACACAACGCCCGGTCACTGTGCCTCTGCTGCCCGTCACTCCTCCCACACAGGAGGAGACCAACGAGCAGAACCAGAATCGGCACAGTACCGATTACATCTATGAGCCAGATGCTCGGACGTTGTTTCAAGCTCTGCTACCGCGCTATGTAGACGTTCTCGTCTATCAGGCACTACTTGAAACAATCGCCAGTTTCTATTCCGCTCAGATGGTCGCGATGAAGAACGCGACCGATAGCGCGCAGGAACTGGTTGGAGATCTGACACTGACGTACAATAAAGCACGTCAGGCCGCAATTACGACGCAGATTCTTGAGGTCGTTGCGGGTTCAGCATCGTAGCACTTTCATTCTTAATCCATGCAGCAACAACTTGAGTGTTGCGGCATGAAAGGAAAAAACATAATGGCAGTAAGCTCAATGACAAAAGGGACGGTCGTCGAGGTGCTGGGAGCCGTGGTAGACATCGAGTTCCCACCCGATCAACTTCCCGAAATTTATAACGCTGTTCTTACACGTCCCTCCGATGCTGAGGAAGACCTGACACTTGAGGTCGAGCAACTCCTGGGCAATAACTGGGTCCGTTGCGTTGCGATGGGACCAACTGACGGTTTACAACGTGGTACCGCAGCATATGACACTGGCGCACCTATCTCAGTGCCAGTTGGCGAGGAGACGCTTGGTCGCATCTTCAATGTGCTCGGTCAAGCCGTTGATAACAAACCTGGCGTTCCCAATGCACCACGCCGTCCAATTCATAGACAAGCACCCACACTGGAAGAGCAATCAGGCACCATCGAGCCATTTGAGACGGGCTTGAAGGTGATCGACCTGTTTTGCCCCTTCCAGAGAGGCGGTAAAGTCGGTACCTTTGGTGGCGCAGGAGTCGGTAAGACAGTTATCATCCAGGAGCTAATCAACAACATCGCTAAGGCGCACGGTGGCTATAGCGTGTTTGCTGGTGTGGGCGAACGCACTCGCGAGGGGAACGACCTCTATCATGAAATGACAGAAGCAGGCGTTATCGACCGTCTCGCAATGGTGTTCGGACAAATGAATGAGCCTCCCGGCTCCCGCTTGCGCGTCGCTTTGAGCGGCCTCACAATCGCGGAATACTTCCGTGACGAAGAGGGCAAGGACGTATTGCTCTTCATCGACAACATCTTCCGCTTCACACAGGCCGGTTCTGAAGTATCGGCCCTGCTCGGTCGTATGCCTTCTGCTGTAGGCTACCAGCCAAACCTCGCGGAAGAGATGGGCGACCTGCAAGAGCGCATCACCTCAACCAAAAAGGGGTCGATCACGTCGATGCAAGCCGTATATGTCCCTGCTGACGACTACACCGACCCGGCACCTGCGACGACCTTTGCACACCTCGACTCGACCATCGTGCTGGAACGTTCGATTGCACAACAGGGTATCTATCCCGCCGTTGATCCACTTGCTTCAACCAGTCGCATTCTCGACCCGCAGATCGTCGGTGAAGAGCATTACAATACTGCTCGTGCGGTTCAGCGCGTCTTGCAGCGTTACAAAGACTTGCAAGACATCATCGCCATTCTCGGTGTCGATGAGTTGTCTGACGAGGACAAGTTGACCGTTGCCCGCGCTCGTAAGATTCAGCGTTTCTGCTCACAGCCATTTACTGTCGCTGAAACCTTCACCGGCGTCGAAGGCAAGTACGTGCCATTGAAGGAGACGATTCAGGGCTTCAAGGACATTCTGGATGGCAAGCTTGACCACGTGCGCGAAGACCTCTTCTTCCTCGCTGGCAATATCGAGGACGTGCTGCGCAAGTACGACGAAGATCAGAAGCAGCAAAAGGGGTAAGCGATGGCGACACGCGACACACTCCATGTCGAGGTTGTGACTGCCGAGCGTGAACTCTACAGTGGTGAGGCAACGCTTGTCAGTGCTCCTGGCTCTGAGGGACAACTTGGTATCCTGCCAAAGCATGCCGCTATGCTTGCTCTCTTAAAAGAAGGCGAACTCCGCATCGAGTTAAACGATGCGGAAGAGCCAATTTTCGTCTCCGGCGGCTTCCTTGAAGTCTCGGACAACCGGGTCATCGTTCTTGCCGATACAGCAGAACACGCGGAGGAGATCGATGAGGCGCGCGCGCAAGAGGCACGCCGCCGCGCCGAAGATAGTCTGGCGCAAGGAGCTTCAAATGAGAACCGCGCTGAACTACAGGGTGCCCTTGCTCGCGCCATTCAGCGTCTTCATGTCGCCGAGTTAGGAAGACGCGGCGGTCGCCGCCGCATTCAGCCTCCTCCAACGCTAGACCAATAACTGTAGGAGTCCAACTCACTACACCCTCGTCTGGCTAATGATGCCAGACGAGGGTGTAATGTGTTTCACAAACTATCTTAGAGACCGTAGAGACCGCATTCATTCCATCCGTCTTTGGTC
>CAXTUE010000079.1:0-12124 GCA_964247355.1 uncultured Ktedonobacteraceae bacterium
TTTTTTGGAGGGAAACAAAAAACCTCATAGAAACAATAATTCATGATAAAAAGCCGGTAGGCTTTTTATCATGAATTATTGTTTCTATGAGGTTTTAGAGGTTTATGTTTTGACAACATTTGGAGGTTGTTGCCCTTTTGCGTGTGCGACGATATTTTCGCTCGCCATCGTTGCCATGCGGGTACGTGTTTTGAGCGAGGCACTGGCGATATGGGGGAGCAGGACGACGTTTTCCATCGTCAGCAGTTCTGGCTCGACGGCTGGTTCACGCTCAAATACATCCAGACCAGCCGCTGCGATTGTGCCATGTTGCAAAGCATGGACAAGAGCTTTTTCATCGACAATGGGGCCACGTGCGGTATTTATCAGCATTGCCTCTGGCTTCATTAACGACAGTTCGCGCTCACCGAGCAGGTGATGTGTCTCCTGTGTGTAGGGCGTATGAATGCTGACAAAATCAGATTGCTGTAGTACTTCGTCAAGAGATGCATAGGTCAGCATAGAGTGTTGTTCTTGCTCTGGTGACAAACGGTGCCGGTTATAATACAAGAGCTTCATATCGAAGCCATGTGCGCGTTTTGCCATTGCTCTACCAATGCGTCCGGCACCAATGATGCCGAGTGTAGCACCATGAATATCGGTTCCACAGAGCAGCAAAGGCCCCCAGCCAGTGAACTTTCCGGCGCGCAAGAAACGCTCGGCCTCGCCCATACGACGCGCAGTGGCGAGCAAGAGGCCGAAGGCTAAATCCGCTGTCGTATCGGTGAGTGCTCCAGGAGTATTTGTGACAACGATACCTAGCCGATTGGCTGCGGCTACATCAATATTGTTGTAGCCAACCGCCATATTCGCCACCAGCTTTAGCTGTGGCGCGCATGTTTCCAGCACCTGTGCATTTATGTTATCGGTGACAAGGCACAGGAGATAGTCATGTCCAGGTGCTCTCTGCAGCAATTCGGCGGCAGACCAGATACGCCCCTCTTCTCTATTCGCATCGACGGTACCAACCGTCTCTAATAAGGGGTAGGCTGCGTCAGGTATTCTCTGCGTCACAAGAATTTTTGGAGGCATGGTATTTTCTCTCCTGTTATCACAAATGGCTTTAGCGTAGGAGCCGCATTCAACACGTCCGTTTGACGATGTGAAAGGCCAACACGGACGTGATAAATGCGGTCCCTACACGCCAATATTGCGCGAAGCAACTGAGGTGGCAGGAACGGGTTCTGGTGTGGAAGCAGTAAGTTGAAAAGGTTTTCCAAAGCGGCGACGCAGAAGCATGGCGAGGGCCGGCCAACCATCTTTCCATGGTGCCAGCTTTTTCTCGACACGTGGATTGTAGCTAATTGGTACCTCAAGAATGGTATACCCTGCTTGAATAATACATGAGGTTATTTCTGGTTCGATCTCGAAACGACGCCCGGTCATTGGTAGTGCACGTGCAACCTCGCCGGGCATAAGCTTATAGCAAGTTTCCATGTCATGTATACGACATCCAAAAAGCAGGTTTGTTACGGCAGTCAGAAAACGATTGCCCCAACGCGTAGTAAACTTTTGTGGCGTCAGGTCGCGATAGCCATAGACGGCTACTTTCTCTATTCCGGTGGCGCGGCCCTCTTCCCACTTACGGACTAATGATGGAAGTTCTTGTGGGTCATACTCCATATCGGCATCCTGCACAGTGACAAGATCGCCGCTTACCAGCCCGAAACCGGTTCGTAAGCCAACACCCTTGCCTTGATTATGTTCGTGCCGCACAAAACGATATGAGCTAAACGGCTCCTGTTGCCGTAACTCCTGTAAAATTCCCCATGTGCGGTCGGTTGACGCGTCGTCAACCACAATCACTTCCATATCGAGCGAGACCTGTGAGAGGAGCTTCAAGACTTGCGCGACCGTCTTCTCCTCGTTATAGACGGGGACAACCACCGAAATACGCATAATACCCAACCTTGCCTTCCTGCATACCGCGAATTCATGCTGAAAAATAAAAAGAATAGTTCTATCTTATGTAATCAACGAACGATTTCTATAAAAGCAACGTGGCACGGGACTCGTCATTGCCATAGCTGAATTGTGCCGTCTGTCAGTGCTATGTACAGTTGTTTGTCGGTGAAATGTAACGCGCTAATCTGCCACGGATGATAGAATTTCTGCACGATTTGGCCCGTCGCGATAGACCAGAGATCGACTACGCCTTCGTTGACCTCGCTATCCTCACGCGCAACGGCGGCAAACTGCCCGTCGGGTGAAAGTGCCAACTTCGAGCTACTGCCCATCGTGCCGCTCAGCAATTCGCTGTACGTCCCTGTCTGCGTATCACAGATGCGCAGTTTCTGTCCTGCGTAGACAAAGGCAATACGCGTGGCGTCAGGGGTCGCAACATATGGTGGTGTACAGTCGGCGCATCGTCCAACCAGGACGGAGGCCGCGATTTGCGGACGAATTGTTCCCTGTCGCGTACGTGTACTAAGGTCCCAACGCCGGACTATCGCCATCTCTTGCTCCTCATCAGGCACGCGGGCGCAGGACAGCGTGACCAACGTCCGGGCGTCTTGCGCCAGTGTACGATAGCGGATAGCCCAGAACTGTCGCCGTTCAATGTTCTCTTCGGCACAGATAGCGAGATCGACAAGGCTTGTATTCGCTGTTCCAAGCACATGTGTTACGACATCGGTCCCGCGCACGCCTAACGAACGCGGCGAACGCGAGTCCTCGCCCTGTAACGGCAGTGCCATTCTGACCGAACGTGTCTTATCATTCTCCACACGCAACACCATATCAAGCGAGTAGTGTGCCGCGACAGCGCGGTGCAAAAGCGAATGATTCCACAAGCGTTCTCCGCTTACCGCGTCCCAGACATGGAGCGCAAGACGGCCCCAACCTCCAAGTAGTCCGCCAGCCGAAGAGAAGCGCAACTCGCGTAGCGACTCTACCGTTAATGTGGGGTCCGCCTCAAACTGCACAGGCGTACCAAACGCATTGTTCGTCAGACGCCACACATTGCCTTTGCCATTGAGCGAGCCAGCCGCAATCAGTGAGCCATTGACAGAGGGGACGCTTCCAAGCGCGGAGACTACTCCAAGCATTGAATGAAGAACTGGCCCTGCGCGTAACGGCCCTTTGGTGCTAAAAATGCTCAGGCCATCGAAAGCCATATCCTCAGTTGGATTAAACGTGTGCGCCTGTGGTCGTGGACGTGTACCCTTGCGGAAGTCGAGTACGCCGCCAGTTATCGCGTCATAGCTTTGCCGCTTCGCAGAGTCGCTTAACACGGCATAAGCCCGATTGATACGCTTCATTTCGGTCGCGGCATTTGGATTCGAGTTGCCCGCAAGATCGGGATGAAAGCGTCGTGCCAGTTGGCGGTACGCACGTTTTACGGTATCGTTATCAGCATCGACTGGTACGCCCAATACAGCGTAATAGTTTTCAGGTGTATCCATCATATTTTCTACATATCAAAACGGTTTATAAAGAAACAATGCGTGTGCGTTCGCGTGTACTTTGTTGCAAATCGGCGCGACGCACAGCCCACATATACCACGTCGCAAACGTACGAAACGGTCTCCAGAGTTCACCACGTTCGCGCATCTCTTTGGGTGTCGGGCGCGTCGGCAATGCATAGGCCACACGCACTCCTTCAACAAAGCCCAGGTCGTCAACCGGCAAGACATCTGGACGTGCAAGCGAAAAGATAAGAATCATCTCTGCGGTCCATCTTCCAATACCCTTCAAACTTGTCAGTTTACTTATGACGGTCTCATCGTCCAGCAGGGGTAACGTCGCCAGATCGAGTTGGCCGCTTACAACCTGCTCTGTAAGGTTGCGCATATAATTGGACTTCGGATTCGTGAAACCCAGTGCTCGCAGGTCCTCATGCTGAAATGTCGCCAATGCCTCAGGGGTAATAGCTCTCCCAGGAGCCGCGTTACGTAAACGAGCTACCATGGTATCCGCAGCCTTAACAGAGATTTGTTGTGAGATAATCGCGTCGATCAGAGCCTCGAAGATATCAGGATTCGGCACAAGCGTACAGGGACCAATGTGCTGTATCGCGTCCGCCATCACGGGGTCGATAGCACTTAAATAAGCTGTGGCACTCGCAATAACATCTGTTAAAGAAGGTTGTGGGGTCATACTATTTTCTTCCGCTTCACAAGGTTTGTTGTCGTCATTTCTTCATATTATACGAGACAGGATATAGCGAGACAACATCTCGCGCAAGGGGCATATGCAATGAATTGCCCGATGTGGACGCGCTGAAGCGTTTTGATGAAATAAAATGGATATGCTGAGGGAGGGACCGCATTCATCACGTCCATCTCTGGCCTCTCACTCCGGCAACTGGACGTGATGGATGCGGTCCCTCCCTCAGAAATCCCATAAGCAGGTCCGCCTTTACGCCGATTTATCGCGTATATGTTCCCACTACACCAGCGTGTTACATCATCCCCTACGTCGTTGGCAAATCTCTCCTATTGAAGATGAACAGCCCCACAATGCCACACACAAGGCCAGCACCGACCAGCACCCACGGGTACCAGCGCGTGAAGTCGTGTGTTAACAACGCCTGTATCGCTGGCGTGTAGTAGAATGGCTCGATTTTGAGTAGCCAGGAGAATTTATCAGAGAGCGCACCCAGGATATTCATTGAGTACGCGAGAAAGATGATGCCGACGGCGGTGAAACCTGCTGTGCGGCTGGCGTTGAGAAATGAGCCGAACAACATGCCCATACCGGCGGCAAAGAACAGAAAGGCGAACTGCAACGCCTGCGTAATCCAGAGCCACTGCCAGTTCATATCGGCATCCTTAACGAAAAGTGTACTCAACCAGACGGCTAGTACAGTCAGTAGGCTAAGAATGACAGCCGCAACAACGGCACTCGCCCATAGCTCAAGGTAGTAGCGTGTGCGACTGATCGGGCGCGAGAGGGCAAGGTCAAGCGTTCCATTCTCGATAGTTGCTGGCAGAGCGGCACCGCCGATGTAGGCAATCACGCCGCCAAAGAGCAGGCCATAGAATGCACCGTAGAGTTCTATACCGAGAAAGCCTGTGAAACCGGATATGTGGTGTATCTGAAAACCAGTCCCGACGACACCCTGTATCGTGCTTGACGTGAGGTAGGCATCGAGAAAGTTCAACGAAGAGATGGTGGGATAGAGTATACCAACGAAAAACGCGATCAGCATAGCATAGAATGCGCCAGCCGCAATTGGCGTCTTCGCGTTCATAAGTGCCACTGAGAGCACGGGCAAACCACGCACACGTTTTTGTGGTGAGGGAAGGGTTTTCGCAAGCGTTGCCATGATAATTTACTCCTTTACGCCCTGCAAGCTTGACGCGGGAACAGAACGTTGCGCTGGCACATCTTCATAAAATTTCAGGAAGACCTCTTCGAGCGGCGCCTCCTCCACCTGTAAACGCAGGACCTCATGACGGCTCAACGCCTTGATCAACGGGTCCATTGTGCCGCTCATGTTCATATGATAAATGCCCTTGCTGACGGTGACATCGCTTACACCAGGGATGTGCGTCATTTCATCGACTGTAGCCGCAGCGTTTTCCTCAAATTCGACGGTAATGCGTTGCCCTGCTTTTTCGCGCAAGGTCTCGACCTCTTCCACCGTCACCAGTTCACCCTTGCGAATGACCGCTACGCGCTGACACACCTTTTCCACGTCGCTCATGATGTGCGAACTCATGAAAACGGTTTTGCCACGTGCCTGCTCTTCCAACAAAAACTCGTTGAAGGTTCTTTGTAGTAATGGATCGAGGCCAGAGGTTGGCTCATCGAGAATCAGCACATCGGGATCGCACATGAAGGCCAGCACAATGCCAATCTTCTGACGCATACCCTTAGAGTAGCTTTTTAAAGGACGCTTCATCTCAACATCGAAACGTGCCACAAGGTCATTCAGCAGAACAGGTTGAAGGCCCTGTATCTGCGAAAAGTAGTCGATAATCTGCTTGCCCGTCATATCTCCGGGTAGACGCACATCTCCGGGCAGGTAGCCGATACGTTGATGGAGCGCATGCCTGTCGCGTTGCGCATCTAGGCCCATGACACGAATGGCTCCCGTTGTGGGACGGATAACATCGAGCATACAACGAATAGTCGTCGTCTTCCCAGCCCCATTGGGACCAAGAAAACCGAAGATTTCGCCCTGCTCGACGCGCAGTGAGACATCCTTGACGGCCTGAATGTTGCCATATGCTTTACTCAGTGAATCGATCTCAATGACTGGCGTTGTCGTCTTCATGACTCTAACTCCTTATGGTCTTCTTCCTTCAACAGGTTTATGCCATCTTCAACATACTGGTTATAGGCTTGCATTAGTTCTTGTTGCTGATCCAGCGTTGCCGCCGGGCTTGATGCAAATGTACGCTTTACAGTTTCCGCAAGCAGGTCTGCCGCAGTTTCGTCCGATACCTTGTACTCTTGTAATAAAAATGGATCGACCACCAAAAAGCCAATTGTGATAGCACTCAAAAGGTACACAAAATGCTTCATATCAATGTCTGGGCGTATAAGTCCTTGTTCGTGCAACACCGTAAAGTATGTTTTGAAATTCTCCATGCTACGTTGCGCTAACGTCTCATCTTGCGCCAGTTCGCCCAGCATCTCAGTATCACGTGTCATCAAAGCTCGCCAGATTGGACGCTTCATAGTTGCAAGTACGCCATGCTTGAGCATGCCATGTAACGTCGTACCCTCTGGATCACTTGCGATACGTTGCTGCATATCCGCCAAGAGTTTCAATTCATCATGTATCAAAAGTGCTTTGAATAGCTCCTCGCGCGTCTTCCAATGCAGGTAAATCGTGCCTTTTGCCACACCCGCCTGTCTCGCAATATCGTCAATCGTTGTCTTTTTGTAACCCCAACGCACAATCAACTCAGCCGCCGCCTCCAGGATACGTTCCCCTCGTGCCTCATAACTCTGACCCGGCACCTATTCGGCCTCCTTTGACTCTATGACCAAATAATCATATCTAGTCATAAGTATAGTCAGGAATTGAGAAAAGTCAAGAGTCGGTCAAGCGTTGTAGTTGGGTATCAGGGCGCCCGCAAGGGGAAAGTGCCCTGGTTACGGTCACAATTGTATCTTGATAGACCACTCCCCCTTGACTTTGCCCTAAGGACAAGGTTGTATAGTTAAAATTAAGAGGAAGGGGCAGGAAAAATGAAAACACTTTTGCAGATTGGAGAGGTAGCGCAACTACTCGGTGTGACACCTAAAACGATTCGTCATTATCAGAAAATTGGCCTATTAACAGAGCCGGAGCGTACTCAAGCGGGCTACCGGCTCTACACGGCGCAGGACCTGTTGCGCTTACAACGCATCAAACGCCTGCAAGCATTCGGCCTTTCGCTCAAGCAAATACAGACCGTGCTGGGCGACAGCAAGCAAGAACAAACGTTACGCGAGGTCCTGCAATCGCTTGACAAAGAACTGGCGGCACAAATTCAAGAGCTAGAGGGGCGACGGCAGAAAATACGGGCGTTGCTTGCGGAAGATACTTCAGAAGGGTTTAGCGTAGCATTACATGCTTCGCCTTCTGTGAAGATTGTGCAAGAGCAGCTAGGCAACTACCTTGCTCACATTAGCCCTACATTGTGGGAACAGGAGTTACAACTCTACAACTATCTCGACAATTTCCACTGGTCCGAGAACTCAACAGAGAAGATGCAGCACATAACACAGCAATTTGTACAGTATTTTGCTGAGCATCCAGAAGAGTATCAGCACATGCTCATGTTAGCCGAACGCTTTGTAGCTCTAGTGCCACTTCCCAAAGATGATCCAGCAATTCAACAGCTTGCTCAAGAATTTGCACAGCATTTTGTTCACTATCCATTTATGAAGGAAATACGCACAAATACGCAAGACTTCACCTTTGGCGAAGAACACCCGTTTACACGTATCTTTAGAGAACTCATACACTTTGTATACTCACCTGCACAAGAACAAGTTTTATTGGAGACAAGCACTTTACTCGAAGCAAGCTTAAAAAAGGGAACGAACCATGAATAGCTCTATACAAACGTTTTCTTACACGGCCAAACGCACATCTTATCTCACTACAGCAGGAGCACTTTTGTTTCTAGTAGGTATTGAAAGCAGCGTTGTGGCTCTGCTCGCTCTTGTGCTTATACATCTTGTCCTCCTGAAGCTTGCATTGCTTCTTGCCCTTATATGCTTTCTTGCGTTTATTATTACACGTCTTCTCGCCCCTTTAAGTACAAGACATCAGCTTTCAAACACACAGCTTTCTCTGCATTATGGAGCGACATTCAAAGCTGAAATACCACGGAATGACGTGATTGACGCTCAAGCCGTTCGCGAACAATTGACGATATTCCAACCAATGACGGCGCAATATGATGCCAAGAAACAACGTATCATTGCAGCGTTCTCGGAACAGGGACAGGTCTTGCTTCGCCTCAATAAGCCACATACGTTTAAGGTAAACGGTAAAGTTGCTCTTGCTGACACACTGCTTATCAATGTCGATAAGCGGGATGAATTTTTGCAAACGCTCAAAACGTCTTCCAACAAGGAAGCGTTGACGATTGGTAGGGACCGATGTATCACGTCCTCCTCTGCAATCGAACGCCAACAAGGACGTGATACATCGGTCCCTACCGAGGCATACAACACATCAAATAACACGTCACCCGCTATCCGCATAGAACATCTTACCCGTCGCTTTGGAACACATGTCGCCGTTGACAACCTTTCCATAGCGATTCAACCGGGCGAAATTTATGGATTCTTAGGCTCCAACGGAGCGGGTAAGACAACAACAATGAAGATGCTCGTAGGGCTGTTGCAAACGCACGAGGGACGCATCGAGCTTGTTGGCCATGATATAGAAAAAGATGCGCAGGCCGCGAAGACTGCACTAGGCTACGTTGCTGACCGTTCGATGCTCTACGAGCGACTTACAGGACGTGAATTTCTCCAGTTTCTCGGTCAACTACGGAATCTTCCGCTTCAAGAGGGAGAGCAGCGTATCGCGTCTCTGCTTGAGACACTGGAACTGACCGACTACGCCGATACGCTCTGCGGTTCCTACTCGTTCGGCATGAAGCGCAAGCTAGCACTTGCGGGTGCCTTGCTCCATCAACCAGCAGTGCTTATCCTGGATGAGCCACTCAATGGACTCGACCCACAGAGCGCGCGCAACCTGAAAGACCTGTTACTCGACCTTGCCGCACATGGCACGGCTATTCTGCTGTCAACCCATGATTTAGCAACAGCAGAGACGCTCTGTCATCGCATTGGCATTATCTCGAAGGGACAGTTACTTGCTGAAGGCACCGTAGCCGAATTGCGTCAGCGCGTCGATGCGCCGGACCTCGAAACAGTCTTTCTTACACTGACCACACAGGCGAAAGAGGCGGTGATGCCATGAATGTTCTGCGAGCCGTTTGGCGCGCCCAAATTATATCGCTCCGCAATGTAAGTCGTTATGACACGCGCATGAGAGTTGCGGGCGTTATCCTGCTCCTCTTCAATTTCGGCGTTGGCTCCTGGTCTATCTCGCAGTTGTTCACACGCTTGCAGCAATGGCAGGCGTTGGGAGAGGCAACGCTTACCACAAATCTGTGGCTATTGTGTATCAATGTCTGGCTTGGTATGAGTTTCTTTACCATGATAGGTATGCTGAACGCGCTGGGCCGTGACGAGACGTTGCTGCTCTTTACGCTGCCGATTTCGTCGGCTATACGCTTCCGTATCTTCTATAGTACGTTCTTTGTCCAAAACTTATGGAACTGGCTGCTGCTTGAAGTCGGGTGTGTTGGCTACGTGCTCATAGCGACATTAGGCATACAGGGACTCCTATGGCTCCTCTTGCTTCAATGTGGAGTTGCGGTAACAGTTGGCGGCGTCCTTGTCCTGGCACTACTCTTCATTCGCTATGTGCTCTTTCCCGACAAGATGCGAACACGTATCGCGATACTAACACTATGCACGGCTACTGGACTGGTGCTTGTACTACATTTCCTTACTCAAGATTGGCAACGTACAGCACTCTTGCATCCGCTCTCCTTAGCGATGCCTCAACCTGTATGGGTGTTGCTCCTATTGCTTAGCGCGCTTTTTTTGTTACTTGGACCACTTGCAAGCTATCCGGGCAACCTGTATATAGTAGCGTTTCAGCATGTACAGAGCGGTGGAAGCACAAGAAACGCATTTACTTTTCCTGGCGTTCGCCTTATAAGTTCTATAGTTGCGCGAAGAAGTTCTCTGATAAGTGCGCTTCTTTTCAAGGCGTTGTTCAGCCAGAGTCGCAACTGGATTTTCTGGCTCCGGCTGGCACTCGTCATCGTCCTGCTCGCGCTCTTTCCCATCGTCCATACATTTCTGAGCCGCTATGGTTTCTCAGACACGTTACAGGTAATCGCTTATGCCAGTGGTGTTGCGCTATGGCATGTGCTCGAAGTAGCTCCTGCAGCGTTGAGTGGCGAGACAAACAGGCTTACGCTCTATCTTACTGCACCCTTCGAGTTTTCACAAATTATACGCGCAAAGCTTATGCTATTTCTTTTCCCCATTGTTATAGAAGGATTGCTGATTACGCTTCTCTTGAGTTGGCTGGTTAGGTTGCCATTGAACTCATTAGGATTTGCACTTGTCGCTGTATTATGCATGATCACAGCAACGGTAATGCTACCTGTACTTGGCAGCGTATGGGACGAAGACCTGGAAGCGACCGTTGAGGGAAGCATGCAAGCGATACTGCAAGAGGAAGCTCCTGTTTCGCCAAAAAGAATAGGGCTACTCAATTTAAGTGTGCTGCTTTTCACCGGCATGTTCCTCGTTCTCTGGCAACTACCGCCATTTTTCGCACTACTCAGTCTTACTGGCGTTGTTGTTGTCGTCTTTGTGAGTATGTGGTACTTTGGCGTGTCGAATCTTCATAAACTTGTATTACAAAAGTGAAGTAACACGCATACATTATTGCTTGTTACATTCTTGTAGGTAACGGCACGTATACTGCTTGTTCGTCTGAAAGAGGTATGCCTAGTTGCGCCTTAATAACTGAAATAAGTTCCTGCGTCTTAAATGGCTTGCCTAGATAGACAGAGGCACTAGCAATTCGCCCTTTGATACGATCCATGACACCGGAGCGTCTTGTCAGCATAATGATTCCAATATTGGCGAAGCGCGTTCGAGTTTTGAGCCGCCATGCGATCTCATAGCCATCCACCTTTGGTAAACAGATATCTAAGATGATGAGGTCGGGCATACGTCTCTGCGGAGTGTTCAACCAACGCATCATTTCAACACCGTCAGCGAACGTATAGACAACAAAACCTTCCCGCCTCAGACAGGTTTCGAGTATCTTTCTGATTGTTGGCGAGTCATCGACACACAGTATACATTTCTCCTGTGCTTGCGTATTCTCCTGCAATGCGGGGAGGGGCGCATTTCTCATGCTTCTCAGCTCCTTGTTTTCTTTACTCAAAGGCGACGAGCCTGTCACTCGTCGCCCTGGAAGTCCTCGGCGCGGCCCTGAACTATCAGTGAAACAGTGTCGCTTCTAAGAACCCTTCAAGAGCATACCCGTTTTATTGCTCAAATACGACAAAGAATATCAATCACAATAAGAGCATTTTTATTGTATAAATGCTTCTCAATAACATATATATCATTTGTACTACTCTACTTCGCTTCCGCCGTATCTGTAGCACTTGCAAGAAATCACTCATTCTTAGATCATTCTTAGATCATTTACTACTCACCCCCCTTTTGAACCTCGACAGAGCGAACGCGGCATGTTATGCTGTACTTTGGAGACAGGGAAGTGAGGAGAATAAATGCGAGGACAGGCGCATGAAGTTGGATAAACAGACACTACGAGAGGCACGAAAGCATTTGAAGCTGTCGCAACTGGAGGCGGCAACGCTCCTATGTGTCAGTCTTGTCACCTACCAGCGTTGGGAGCAGGGCAAAACAAAGCCACAACCATACCATCAACGACAACTTCAGGAGACCTTCAGGAACGCGTTCATAGTCCTGGGCCTTGACATCGAGCAGGACGAGCTTTCCGAACAAGCATTACGTGCCTCATCCCTACCCACTCCTCCCTTCCTTAAAGCCACTTTGGAAG
>CAXTUE010000080.1:0-12071 GCA_964247355.1 uncultured Ktedonobacteraceae bacterium
CCTTGAAGCAGTCTTTGCGCTCTCGCACTTGTATGTGTTGTCGGTAGTATTGATAGCGGCGGTTGGTTTCGCGCAAATCACCTTCTCAGCAACGGCGAATACAACGCTACAGACCGTGACACCAGACCATTTGCGTGGTAGAGTAATGAGCGTGTACATGCTTGTCTTTGCTGGCAGTGTGCCCTTAGGCAATCTTTTTACCGGCGGTTTAGCACACCTCTACGGTGCTCCAATCTCACTCTTAGCTGGCGCGGGACTAAGTTTTGTTGCCGCAATCGCGGGTTGGATACTACGAACACCGGCAGAGAAGAGTTTTGCCCAATCGACACGAGAAGCCGAACAAGAGGCAGAGTTATTACAGCATGCAGCAAGTGCCGACTAGCAACCACTCCTGGGACAGTTCGCCGATTGTTGTTGCCGATCAGCAACAACACATTGAGCGAAGCGAAGCGTTTTTTACACAAGCAACTCAGCAAGCGACGTTATACTGGTCTCTAGCAGAGTCAACAGGACTTGTGCTAGGTTTCTCGCAAAAACACAGCGTACTCAATCTACAAGCATTGCAGCAGAAACCTGCGTTACCAATTTATCATAGACGGGCAGGAGGCACGGCAGTACTTGTCGGGCCACACCTGCTCAGTCTCGATGTGTTTCTACCAACAGGGCATCCGCTTATCTTAGCAGACGTAGTTGAGTCGTATCGCTGGTTTGGCGAAACGTGGGTCTCGGCATTACACCAAATAGGAGTTCAGACACGCATCGTCTCTATTAAAGAGGCGCATGCTCAACGCACCTTGCTCAAACAACTCCAAACACAGGGGTATGAACGCTTGATGCACCGCGCCTGTTATGGCACACTTTCCTCCTACGAGGTAGTTGCAGGACAACGTAAGGTTGTGGGACTTGACATGATTCGTCGGCGAGCAGGAACACTCTTACAAGCAGGTGTGCTCCTGCATTGGGATACTGAACTGCTAGCATACTTGCTTGGTCATACTGAAGAGGAACAGCACTTGTTACGTGTGGGTTTACTCGACCGTGCCGTAGGAGTAGACACGCTGGCAGGGCATTTTGTCGCAGCCGAGGAAATTCGGGAAGCATTTGAGCATGCCCTGCTGTTACTATAATAAGAGAATACCACAGAATAGTTAGTTCATAGCAAGTTATTTCTGCTATGAAATAGATACAACAATGTAGAGAGGTTTTTTATGGGCGATAGAACGGCTCCTGGCGCAGTGCCAGTAGTGACAACACCTGATTTTGAAGCAATGGTTATTGGCGCACATCCCGACGACGACGACTTTGGGGCGGGCGCAACCAGTGCGCTCTGGGCTAAGCAAGGCAAAAAAGTCGTGTGGGTTATCATGACCGACGGGACAGAGGGTAGCGAAGTTCCCAGCATGGTTGATACCGAACTCATGACGACACGCGAACACGAGCAACGGGCGGCGGCTGAGACTGTTGGCGTACAGGCAGTCGAGTTCCTGCGTTTCCCCGATGGACACTTACAGAACAACGACGAAACGCGCAAAGCTCTTGTACGTTTGATGCGTCAGTATCGCCCGCGAGTGGTTATCACGCACGACCCAACAATGCATATTTATGCACCAGACCCTAATGAGAAGCCAAACGATACAGGATTTCTGAACCATTCCGATCATCGGGCAACGGGCAATATTGTGCTTGATGCGCTCTACCCTTTTGTGGGCAATCCACGCTCTTACCGCGAACTGCTCGCACAGGGTCTGCAACCATATAAGGTTCACGAACTCTACATGTTCTTCACTGCCGCTAACACTTACGTGGATGTAACCGAGACCATTGATCTCAAGGGCAAGGGACTGCTTTGCCATGCCACACAGTTCTCACCCGACTCTGAAATTCCCAAGCGCGTCAAAGAGCGCGCGGAAGCGACCGCAAAAGAGGCGAAAGAGAAATTGGGGTTAGACATGCAGTACGCTGAGTCGTTCCGCAGAATCAAACTCTACATTCCAGAAGAAAACAAGACAGAGGGCGAGGCTCCCGGTGTCGAGGAAGAGGTAAAGACTCAGGAAGAAGTGAAGGCGAAGTAAGTCTTTGCCATGCAAAAACAGGGAAGTGTTACAATAGCACTTCCCTGTTTTTGTTGTCTCATCATACTACGCTGGCGTAGCAACAACGGCGAAACCAACCCAGTATTTCAGAAATGTCTTGCGGTCCATCGCACGCATGTTGAGTCGGGACGAGTCTGCGAGGTACACATAATCCTTATTGCCTCCAAGTGCGACCAGCAGATGACCACCAGCCCATCGTGAGGGAGGGAAATTGATAATCACAGGTGTGCCGCTATTGGCTGTGGTGATAAGATCATCTACTGAAGGGTTATTTAACCAGCGCGTTGTGAAGTTGAATTTCGCAAGTGTTTTGTCAAGACCATGCGGTTCGAGAAGTCCAGCATCCGGCGTAATCTCGTTGATGCTCGTCTCTACTTTCAGAATGTCAGTCACGCGATATTGATGCCCGTAGGAGTTAATAACCTCGGTCATAGAAGCTGCGGAACAGGCAGAAGGCCACCAGATATCGTATTCTTGTGGCGAGTTGTATTGAGATGGATCGACCTGACTGAGACGTACAAGAGCCTTTGATGCTCCCGTGAATGTTTGAGTGTTGGGTGCTTTTGAACCATTTCCCGATGACGAACTTGACCCCGAAACACCCGGATTATCGGGTAACAAAGCAAAGAGTGTTGGGTTAGGTAACACTGATCTTAGAAAGAATACGCCAAACAAAAAGAGCGCAACCAGAACAAGTGTGATACCCAACCATGGCGTATCTCTGCGTCTTCTCTGATCAGCAAAGAGACGCGTGATATTGAGCGAGCCCAGAATATCATTCCACGCGCGTCGTTCTACCTCAATAGTAGAGCGTCTGACTGACATACGTCTATTTTCGCCAACTACATGATTGCGCCTCGCCGGACGCCGGACGCTTGCAGGACTAGCATAAGAAACACTCCTATGCCGGGGTGCTGATTTTTTTGGCGAGAGCCACAAGCCTGCAAGCGTAATACTGATAGCAATTACCAAGAGCACGAGCAGAAGAATCATGGAACGTGGTACTCCTACTTTGTAGCAACACTAACTATATGAGCAACTACCCCCACTCGTACTCTCTACGAGATACACCTGGCATGCTCTCATTTACTCTATTGTATTCTACATTGTACCACTACACCTTCACTTCCATCAATAGAAATGAGAGGAATTTTCTGAAAGTCCTACATATTCGTAGAAATTTTGTTCCAATTTTCTATGAACAAGAAAAGTGTTGTATCATAAGTAACACAACACGTTAATAAGAGGAAAGCAAAGCAATGTATACATACTATGTTCTAAGAGGAACGCAGCGCAATCAGCCTACAGAGCTTGATGGCGAGGTCAACGAGACTGATTTTCCCTCAGTCGATTTAAGTAATGGTCCGGCAGTTGTCACCCATTTAGTACAAAAACTGCAACAGGAAGGCGAAATCGGTGAATGGGAGGAATGCGATCTGACCGACGATTTCTTCAATCGAGAAGATGCTTATATCAATTTTAATGGACGTTGGATACGCCGTTCCGACGCGCCGTGGCGTAAGGATAGAAATAATTAACGTTTCTAGCAGTACAAACAACGTTCTATTTCATCCTTGCAGAAAGGCTATAGGAACATTATGCCTGTGTTAGCAGGGTGGCTCACAGGAGAACAGGTGCCGCTCGAACTGATCGAACAGACGCTACGCCAGATGGAGCCAATATTAAATACACATGGGGGGACTCCCGCGCGCATTGTGCAACCAGGTATGGGCCTCGTTACCTTTTCTGATGTGGCTCATGCAATGCAGCAGAACGATGAGGCACCCGTGCTCGATTGGGTACCCGACCGTCGCACATTTGTCTACCGTCGACCACTTTCGGGTGCGCATCCCCTGTACTATGTCAAAGACTGGCCCGCGCAGGGCAACCTCTTCTTCGCAAGTGAGATAAAGGCCCTACTCGCCGTTGGTGTCTCACGCAAGTTGCGTCTCGCGTCTTTGGACACGTTGCTTCGTTTCGGCTTCATCCCTGCTCCGTGGACGGCATTTCAGGATATTTCCATCGTTCCTGCTGGCTATCTCCTGCGTTGGCAACATGCTAAACTTCTTGTCAATCAAGCCACAGATTTTCGCTTTGCTACGTCCTCCACTCCAGACATTCCACAAGAAGACGTTATAGAGCGACTTACTACATTGCTTACAGAAAACACAAAAGCACTTTTGCCGCCTCATGAACAATTGGTGGCTATGATTAACGGAGACGCTGCCTCAGCACTGCCTGCACTTTTCACTAGCAAGTCTACAGAAGTTCCCTATACAGCAGTATCCTTTGGCTATAAGAACGAACGTTTAGATAGTTGGATTGGAGCACAACGCGTTGCGAACGCTTGCGACCGTCCACTGCTGAGCGTTACAGGAGTTGATACGCCGGAGTTCTGGGTTGGTGCGGTGGCCGAAAGCGAGGCACCTTGTATAGATGCGACACCACTCGCACTACAGCAACTTTTTAACACGATCACCGCACAGGTCGGAGCGAAAGTTGCACTCAGCAGTTTGGGAGCACATGCAATTTTGAGTGGATACAAAGCACCTGCAAACAAAGTGCTTAACAGCATTTTTACCCAGGAGGTACAGCAGAAAATAGCACAAGAAGCGCAATGGGAAGATACAATGTATGCCGAACGGCTCTATAGGCAAGCTAACAAATTCGAGAGCAAGCCGCAAAAACAGTACTATCTTTCCCTGCACCTGAATATGGCAAATAGCGAGGTACATCTAGCCCATCAGCTAGCGATGCAGGAGGGATTGGCTCTGCGTTCGCCCTATCTGCGAAGCGATGTCCTGGAGATGCTTACGTCTCTCGACGAGAAGATACGGAATGAAACACTTTTAGCGCAAATCTTCACAAGACTCTCGCCTTCACTGGAAACTATTCAGCCGTTTATACCGCTCAAACTTCCTGTTTCATCATTGCTTCGCGTCGGCAAATCCGACTTACTCCAAGCAACACTTTCGCGAGAAGCGATACAGCTAACAGGAATATTTGATGCTGAGCGAGTGCAGGAATTATTGAAGCAGAAAAAAGTGTCGAGGGAATTGATTCTTGCGTTTACTACACAGTTGTTTTGCAGGTTGTTTGAGATGGAAATACATTAAGGAGTCTCAAGTTCAAAGAGCTGGCGTATCCATGCAATAAGCTGTTGAGCATGTACCTCATCTGCATCAAGATATCGTTTTGTGATCGCTTGCCCATTGGTCCTCCTGGTTCCCCTTGCCAAGCCAACCAGGTATGTAAATATGCTTTACTTTTGTATTAAAGCACACTTGACATTCCCACATATTCTGATTATAATTTAATTAATCAGTCAATCAATTACATAGTAGCTAGTAGAGAAGTGATCGTTCATGGCGCGTACACCTAAAGTTGTAGAGGATAGAAAAGAACAGATTATTGATGCCGCGATGCGCGTGTTTGCCCAGAAAGGCTTTGCGCGCGCAACAAATAAGGACGTAGCGCGTGAGGCTGGCATTACGGCTGGCTTGATCTATCACTACTTTGAAAACAAAGAGGCACTCCTGACCGCAATCATCGAGAGTCGTTCGCCACTCAAAGTACTCGCGTCCTTACCAACAAATGCATTCCAGATGCCGCCGGAGCAGTTTTTCTCAACGGTAATTCAGCGAATTTTACGCGTCGTAGAGACCGAAAACTTCATCGCGCTGATAAGAGTTGTTTTGCCAGAGATACTTAACAATGAGCAGTCATATCTAGCTCAAGTGGTACCAACAGCCCTACAACGTGGACTAGATTTTCTCGGCCAATACTTGGAGACGCAAATGCAAGCAGGTACGTTACGCCACGCCGACGTTGTAGTACATACACAGATGCTATTCGGTAGCATGGTTGGCATCGTTCTACGGCGTCAAGTGTTGCATGAGCCAGCAGCATTAGCACTGACACATGAATACATCGCGAACACGATTACAGAGACATTTCTGCATGGACTCGCACCATCCTGATTTTTTATCTCTATCGTTAATTGGTTAATCAATTACAGTGCTAAAAGTAACTTATGGAGGTTGACATGACAGAGACTCGACAGCAACAAACAACCCAACAGAAGGTAAAACAAGTTCTGCACACAACCTGCTGCATCGTCGGTGGAGGTCCGGCAGGTACATTGCTGGCCCTGATTTTAGCTAAAAAAGGCGTTCCTGTACTCCTACTAGAAGCACATATGGATTTCGACCGCGAGTTTCGTGGCGATACGATTCACCCTACCGCAATGGAAATCATCGACGAACTGGGCTTGGCGGATCGACTTCTGCAGCTACGACACACCGAAATGCGTAAGGCCAGCTTGCGCACAGGCGAAGGAGACATGCCGTTCGCCGACTTTTCACGCTTGAAAACGAAATATCCCTATATCACTATCATGGCACAAGCACAGTTCCTGGATTTTCTTGTGCAAGAGGCCAAAAGCTACCCAAATTTTCAGGTCGTCATGGGAGCACAGGTGGACGAGTTGATCGAGGAGCATCAGCAGGTCTGTGGCGTTCGTTATCATGGGCAGGATGGCTGGTACGAGGTGCGAGCCGACTTGACGATAGGTGCTGATGGCCGTTTCTCACGTATACGCCGTCTAGCAGGTTTCGAGCCACAAAAAACCTCGCCCATGATGGACATTTTATGGTTTCGCATCTCGCGTAAAGAGGACGATCCCTTAGACAACCTGAGTGGACGTTTTGGCACAAAACTGATTGTCGCCATCATCAACCGCTTCGACTACTGGCAAATCGGCTATGTCATTCCAAAGGGCAGTTATCAACAGATACGCTCTGCTGGCATGGAACACCTGCGCCAGTCACTTGCCGGGATAGTCCCTGAGTTCGCGGACCGTGTAGACGAACTACAAGAGTGGAAACAGATATCGGTCCTCTCCGTCGAGTCCAGTCGCGTGCCACGCTGGTATAAACCTGGCCTACTACTCATCGGCGACGCGGCACACGTCATGTCGCCTGTTGGCGGTGTAGGCATTAACTACGCCATCCAGGACGCTGCGGCTGCCGCAAACCTGCTTACCAATAAATTACAGAACGGTACCCTACAGACCAGGGACCTTGCCAGCGTACAACGTCAACGCGAACTGCCAACACGCATCATTCAAGGCGTACAAAAACTGATTCAGGAACGCGCATTGAGTGCCGTATTCCGTGCCGATAAGCCCCTCATCGTGCCGTGGTGGTTCAAGCTAATTTTTCGTACCCCAATTATTCGCGACATCCCACCACGTATGCTGGCAATTGGCCCATTCCCCACACATTTAAAGAAATGACATAGTATACCTGATAAATCGGGCCTGTGGACGCGGTGAACCTGGTCCACAGGCAATTCATTGCCTATATCCTCAACAACTAAAAGGTCCACCCCATTCTCCTATTGCGTACGCAACGAGGCCGTAAAGATAATAGCAATAATAGCACCCAACACACACGCAAGCAGAATCGCGACCCCAAAGAGCGAGAGCACCGCCCCCGCCGCACGACCACCATTCAGCCGATGCACAGGTACAAGCATCAAACCCAGCAGAGTCCCCTCGTACCCCAGATATCCCAGCACGGCGAGAAAACTGAGCACGGACCCTACTCCTGGAATCAAAGCCAACAAGAGCGACAGGACATTCAGCAGTATGCCGAGCGGCACGAGAAAGAGCAGTGTGCTGTATAGCTGCGGGAGAAACTTGCCAACGCCACCAAACGCTTTAGCTAACATAAAGAGCAGACCAGTGCCAACAAATAACGAAAGTGGTATCAGCAGGATTTGCCCATAGACACTCAAAACGCTCACAAACGAAACGAGACGCTGTATCGCAGCAATCGTACTGGGCGCAAGCGTTGATGTGTCTGTGCCAGAGAGCGCATCCGCACGGGCTGGTAAAATAGCATTGGTGAGGATGCCGAAGAGTGTAACTAGGACAATATAGAACACTATTTGTACCCACACAATGCCCCAACTCGCCTTCCCCATTTCGGCAGCAAAGGTTCGACTCGATGGCTTTGTAGTCACACGCACGTACTGACCGGGTAATTGACGTATTGCTTCCCCAAGTGGCAATGGAGTTGCCTCCGGCTGTTGCGGAATTGCGAACTGTGGCACAGCATAACCATAATTCGGCGCATAACCTCCATGTCCATAATTTGACTCTACACCATACTGTATCTGTGGTACTTGATAAGGCTCAGGCGTTGGCACCGTATAGCCAGAAGACTCTACAGGCTTTTGCACAGGGACCTCTGGTTGTGCAGTATAAAATTCTGGCAAAATATATGATGGCTGAGATGGTGCCGCTTGTGGAGTCGCGCCATAAGGAAATTGTGGATCAGGTGTCTCATCATTTGGCTGCTGTGAGTCTTGCGCCATAAAGTCTCTCCTCGCATTCGTTGTATAAAAAGCTTCATGTATCATAACATGGTAGCCATGCCTTGTCATTACTTCGCTTGCGGTTACATAACGCATTTCGTATAATTGAGAAGAAAGCGTGAACAGGCATTACGAGGAAATTTGTAACATGAAACTTATAACCTTCCTGACAGGTGAACGCAAACCTCGTGCGGGCGTTGTACTTGATAATAGCATCGTTGCGTTGCAGTATCCTTCGCTACTCGAATTGTTGCGCGACCCAGATGGCCTATCGAAAGCTCAGGTAGCTGTACAACCTGGGCCGTCGACGACAGCTTTTTACTCTACGTCGTTTGCATCCGGGCTACCTCTTGCCCTGCCCGAACTGCCTTCGACCATTCTGAATTCGCAGCCTCCTGTACGGGAAGAGTATACACTGAACGAGGTTGTGCTACTGCCGCCGATACCAGACCCACCAACGGTCCGCGACTTCTTTGCGTTCGAGCAACACGTCAAAACGGCCCGTGCCAACCGAGGGCTAGGCATGATGCCCGAATGGTATGAGGTTCCAACCTTCTACTTTACCAACACCAGTGAACTCCATGGACACGACAACGCCGTTCCCTATCCACAGGGCAGCAATGCCCTCGACTTTGAGCTAGAGATTGCCTGCGTCATTGGACGCAATGGCAAGGATATTCCAGTTGACGAAGCGACAAGTTATATCGCGGGCTACACCATCATGAACGATTGGAGCGCGCGCGATTTCCAGATGAAGGACATGGCTATCGGTCTCGGCCCCGGCAAGGGCAAAGATTTCGCAACCTCGCTTGGTCCCGTGCTGGTCACGCCCGACGAACTCGCCCCGCGCCGTACCGGACATGGAGCCTCCGAACGCTACGCCATGCCAATGATCGCTCGTATTAATGGCCGTGAGGTCTCGCGCGGCAACTTCAACTCGATCCACTACAGCTTTGCCGAGATGATCGCCTATGCCTCGCGCAACACCCGCATCCGTATTGGCGACGTGATCGGTTCCGGCACCGTCGGCACCGGTTGTATCCTGGAACTCGGCACACAGGTGCATCCGTGGCTGCAACGAGACGACGAGGTAGAACTAGAAATCGAAGGTATCGGCGTATTGCGTAATAGAATTATTTAATATGTTCATGTGCACTCGCTCGTGGCTTCGTCGCGAGTGAGTGCACATGAACATATTAGGATGATTTGTCAAAGGAGACAATATCAATGCCAAGCTATCATTCTCTAGGCGAGATACCACCGAAGCGACACACACAATTCCGTAAACCTGATGGCGGCCTCTACTCCGAAGAACTCTTCGGGACCGAGGGCTTTTCCGGCAACTACTCCATCATCTACTACACCTACCCGCCGACACGCGTCATGAGAGTCGAGCGTTTCCCGGTTGAGCAGTACACCTATGAAGAGTGGGATGAGCGGCTTCAGCGTCACCATCATATGAAAACCGCCCAACTCTCACCTGCGGGCGATGCCGTGCTGGGCCGACAAGTGCTGATGTATAACAAAGATGTCGTACTAGCTGTCGCCAAACCTACCACTGACATGAATTACTTCTATCGCGATGGTGACTCCGATCTGGTCTACTTCGTACATGATGGACAGGGTGTGCTCGAAAGCACCTTTGGCCTGTTGCCCTACCATGAGGGCGATTATATCGTCATTCCACGCGGCACAACCTTCCGCTTCACCCACGATGACAAGAGTACTGAGCATACGTTTCTTATCATCGAGGCCCGTGGCAATATCGCCCCACCGCGCCGTTATCTCAACAACAACGGTCAATTCTTAGAGCATTCGCCCTATTGTGACCGCGACATACGCCGCCCCCAGGAACTGGTGACACATACCGAGCGCGGCGAGTTCGAGGTACGCCTGAAAGTGGGCAATACGCTTACCAGCTACTGGTACGACTATCACCCCTTCAACGCCGTTGGCTGGGACGGACACGAATATCCCTACGCCTTGAACATCGCCGATTTCGAGCCAATTACTGGCCGTGTGCATCAACCGCCGCCAGTCCACCAGACCTTCCAGGGACCAAACTTCGTCATCTGCTCGTTTGTGCCGCGTAAGCTCGACTATCATCCCCTGTCGATACCTGTACCCTACAATCACAGCAACATTGATAGCGAAGAGATGATCTACTACGTCAACGGCAACTTCGGTAGCAGGCGCGGCATCGAGCGCGCCTCCATAACGCTTCACCCACGCGGCATTCCACACGGCCCACATCCCGGTGCCATCGAAAAAAGCCTCGGCGTGGAACGCACCGAAGAACTCGCCGTCATGGTCGATACATTCCACCCACTCAAACTCACCACCAACGCCCAACGTATTGATGACGCGGGATACCCATATAGTTGGATAGAGTAAACGTAAATACGCATAATCACCCGTAGGGACCGATGTATCACGTCCTTCTCGACAATCGAAACGCATGCAGGGGCCATAATTTGTCTCCACAACGTCCCTGCTCTTACTCTTAAAGAGCGTATCGGTTTTACGCATACATGCTTAATTGCACCTTAGATAGCGATATGCTATCATGCAAAACAAAAGGCATAGAACAGCTAGTGGAAGGAAGGCGTTAATTTCATGGAGGTTGATAATCAAGTATCTTATCTCAAACAGGTTACATTATTCGCGGACCTCAACGAGGATGCATTACAGGAATTGAGTAGTGTCGCCAAGAGGCGCACATTCCGCGCTGGCGAGGTTATTTTTCACCGCGACGACCCAGGACAGGTACTCTACGCCATCAAAGAGGGCAAGGTCAAGATTTGCCTCATCAGCCCCGATGGGCAGGAAATTTCACTTGTCGTGTTCGGCAGGGGCGAATGCTTTGGCGAAATGGCCTTGCTCGACGGCCTACCACGCTCCGCCGACGCCATCGCCGTAGAAAAAGTGGAGTGCTATACACTGCAACGCAGCGACTTCCATAACGCGATCATGAAAAATCCGAGAATCGCGATTCAGGTACTGGAGGTCGTCTCGAAACGCTTGCGCAACACCAACGATCAGGTGGAAGACCTGATTTTCCTCGATGTCTACGGGCGTGTCGCCAAGAAACTCATTGAACTCTCCGACGCACACGGCGCAAAGGTCGAAGACGGTATCCGCATCGACGTTCGCATGACCCAGCAAGAACTGGCCTCAATGGTCGGCGCATCACGCGAAAGCGTCAACAAGGTCATGGGCTATTTCACAGACAAAAAATACATCAGCACCGACAAACACCGCATCACCCTGCACCGTATCAACGACCTGAAACGTCGCATCTATTAATATCGTGTTACGTTAAATTTTTGTGGACACGAACCACCCGTAGGGGTCTAATTCCATTACACCCGTGTCGGCAATCAACTATTTCCGGTGCCATATGAAACGTGCCATCAATCTCATCCACAATGACTGTGTTAGAAGGAATGATTTTACATTTTTTCAATCCTATCGACGATATTGGTGGGGAACGAGGGTACAATGGAATTAGACTCCTACAGGTGATACACGTTACTCTCAATTCTCTTTATACGTCCCAAAATAAGGCAACACTCATGTCTATATATACTGTGAACG
>CAXTUE010000081.1:0-4501 GCA_964247355.1 uncultured Ktedonobacteraceae bacterium
AAATAGAATGGACCACAGGCCATAGAGTGCAACAACGATGGGTATCTCTTCTTTACACGCCATCGCAAGAATTGCGAAAACAAAGAGTAAGACGGTCTGCCGTGTATACATGAAGTACAGCGTAAAGAGCAGTAGCGATGCTGTTAGCGTAACGGCATGAAAATCAAATATTGTAGCCCACTGTAAAGCAGGGTAAAGAAGATAGAGTGCGGCTATCGCAACACTTGCAAGCTCACTACGGAGTCGCAAACGTGCAAGCCAGAAAGCAGGAAACGCACCACTTGCCACAACCACCGTTTGTATGACCTGTAGCGTTTTAGGATTAGGCGCGACAAAATAGAAGAGAGAGATAAGCAAGAGTATTGGGTCAAAGTGAATTGCAAAGCGCGAAATACCCGTCAGGTTAAGATTGCCATAACAGTTTGTATCGCTGATAGGATTACAGATAGATTGATGAAAAAACTGACCGTGCCAGACACTCCACACGACCTGATCCATAATACCGAGGTCTTCGCCATGCGTCAAAAACGCATCATGCTGTCCCGTATTAAAAAGAATAAAGAACACACTAAACGAGAGCGCGAGAAGCGCAACTAGACCGGTAGCAGTCCAGAAGAGAGGTGTACGGCGCATTGGTTCAGGGGCAGGATACAGATAGAGACGGTTAAGCCAAACAGACAACCGTTTACGCCAGCGTTCTTTATTCACGGACACCCCCTCCTTTGAGTACGATCTGAGAGGTGGACTGTGCTTGTTGTTCTTGCTGCATAGTCTTCATTTGCTGGCGACCCGCGAGATAAGCAATGCTTACACATACAAGTTCGGCGAGTGTAGATACGAGACGCGAGAGTATAGCGATAATAGGTCCAAGCGCGAGCGGCAATGTCGAAAGAGAAAGCACGAAGAGACCTTCAATTGCGCCTTCACGAAAGCCCAGACCACCAGGAGTAATGAAGGTGAGAAAACCGATATCCCAGGCAATCGCGTAAATACCGATACAGATAGGTAGCGATGCTAACGGTAATGTAGGCCAGAGGGCGAGAGTCAAAATATAAAAAGCACTACCAGCGATAATCCAACTGATACACCACGCTCCCGTGACGAGCAAAATATCGTTATAACGCAGTGACAAGACAATTGGCTCTTTTTTCAAAAGACGTAATGCTGTATTGAGAAGTCCACCAAGTACGCGAGGATGAAGAAACACAAGTAGCAAAAGCAGAAGTAACACACCAAGCACAGCTAGAAATGACTTCCCAAGAAATAGTGTATGTACAGTGCCAAGACTACCCCAGAACAGTAAGCTACACGCGAAAATAAAGGCACCGGCAGCAAGTTTGGTAATCAATTCGATAGTCATGCTCGTAAAGGCAATGGGACGAGAAACACCATATTTTCCAACCCACAGGATACGAGCAAGCACATGCCAGACGTTACCGGGAATGTAGCGTACAAATTCTGAAGCGAGATAGATGCGTAGCGATGTGCGCAGGTTTATACGCGCACCTAAGCAGTTTAATACTGCTTGCCAGATAAGGCCGTAAGACAGTTCTTGCAATAGGAAACCTGCAAAAGCCAGTACGATCAACCAGGGATTCCACTGGAACGGATGGGCGGCAAGCTGTTTCCACTGTCCCACGACAAAATTTAGAAAAAATCCCAATATAGCTATAGGCAAACCTATCTGTAAGATACGTTTGCCAATTCTTTTTAATGATGCGGTTTGCATTAGTCGAGTTCCTGCCTGATACTATATTCTTCTCCAGGCTGGAATGCGTAGTAGCGAATCATCTCGCTTTGTAGACCAGTCAGGATAAATTGTACGCCGAAGATCATGAGCAGAATACCAACAAAAAGCATTGGTTGGTTGTGAATAGGCTCATGCGTAATGAATCTACTTGCGATAACCACATACGCATCTATAAGAATACCAACAAACAAGGTCCACAAACCAAGCGGACCAAAGAGGCGCAGCGGTGTGCGCAAGAATGTTGTCAGGAACAGGACGTTCAACAAGTCGATAAGGCCACGCGCGAAACGACGCGCGCCATATTTGGAAACGCCATATTTGCGCGGGTGATGACGCACTTTAATTTCTGTGACACGATAGCCACGCCAGTGAGCCATCACCGGAATGAAGCGATGAAATTCACCGTACAGCTTCATATATGGGTCCTCGATTATCTCGCGATTATAGGCTTTGAAGCCATTGTTGATGTCATGCAGATGCACACCCGTCATCTTACTAACCATCCAGTTGAAGATGCGTGACGGAAATGTTTTGTTCAGTGGATCGAGACGCGGAAATTTCCAACCAGAAACGAGATCATAACCCTCGTCAAGTTTCGTAAGAAAGTTTGGTATCTCTGCCGGGTCATCTTGCAAGTCGCCATCCATTGTGAAGACAACTTTGCCACGGCAACGACTGAAGCCCGCAACCAGTGCCGGCGTTTTTGAGAAGTTACGACGAAAGCGGATTACGCGCACAACGCCAGGATGTTCATTATGAAGCTTTTCTAGCTCTTTAAAGGTTGTATCAGTGCTACCATCGTCAACAAAAATTATTTCGTAACGGCTGCCAATGGCATCTAATTCAGTCGATAACTTTTCGTAGAGAGGACGAATATTCTGTTGCTCGTTCATAACAGGTACAACAATTGATATGGCAACCTCTGGTAATGGAGTTGCAAGTGCTGAGGGCTGGGCTTCTACCACTCTCATTGGAACTTCCGTTTGCTGCATTCTTCGTATTCTCCGCTTATAATGCTATAAAAAAATATAAATATATGCTCTCTAATTTCGCAAAGTATATCATACACTCCTCAAAACCAGGACACGGAGTAAATTTTCCGTTTCTAATAGGATTAATTTCCTATTAATAGAACGAATGAATAACAAAAAGAGGCACACGTGTACAGGATATTCCTATTCTGTAGCACATTTAGTATACGCGATACATTGCATTCTTGCATTAGCATACCAAACAAATGTCAAGAAATCTTCAAGATGCAGTAAATTTTGTTTTTTAGTAAAAGAATAGCTCCAACTCTATCACAGGGTACCCTGTGATAGAGTTGGAGCTATTCTTTTACTAATTACGATTGATTTTCTTGCACCTTTGCGAAGAGATCAGGACGATCTGAGGTGATGGAGTCAATCCCTGCTGCGGCAAGAGTGCGCATTTCTTCGAGCGTGTTCACAGTCCAGCAACCAAACTTGAAGCCGTGAGCCTGTACTCTTTCAGCCATGTCTGGCGTAAAGAGTTTGGAGTCCATGTTGAGCCAATCTACTTGAAGCGTGTGAGCCTGTTGCAGAAGCAATTCAAAAGCGTTCTCGCTTTTTGGATTCCATATGTCTTCTGAAATAATCGCGGCAGTCTTGAGTGCTGGTTCAAGCGATTTGACGATTGGCAGGATGAGAGAGTCAAAAGACATAATAAGCACATTATCAACCATGTTCGCAGCACGAATCTCTTTGACAACCGTTTCAGCAATATTCGGATACCGTCCATAGGTACCATTCTGCTTGCTCGCTTTGATCTCGACGTAAACCTTTGTACGTGCCCGCGCCAAATTCAACACCTCGCGTAGGGTTGGAATACGCTGAGGTTCTGGCCACCCTCCTGGAAAACGTGCCGAGGCATTGAGCGAACGCAGGTAGGCAAAGTCCAGGTCGAGAATGTTGCCCTCGCCATCGGTGAGTTCTTCGACGGTATTGTCATGAAACACAATCGCATGACCGTCTTTCGTCATTTGCACATCGAGTTCAATGGCGTCTACTGACAGCGTGAGTGCGGTCCTAAAGGCCGCGAGTGTATTTTCAGGGGCGAGCAATGACCCACCCCGATGAGCTACGCGTTGAAAATGTGTTGCCATGAGAAACTGTACCTCCAGATACGAGCGATATCGCGCCCTCATTTTATCATCTATGACGACGTCAACATTCCTTTTGGGTGAGTTCTACACTTTTTTGTTGTATATTACAGAAAATATGATTGAGAGAGGAAGACGAAACCTATGGCACTGACACTCGGCATGAAGGGCGAGGCCACAACAACGGTTGTGCATGAGAACACAGCGGCCTCGGTAGGTGCAGGCGGCGTTGAGGTATTCGGCACCCCAATGATGATCGCACTGATGGAGAATGCATCGTGGCAAGCAGTTATTTCCGGTCTCGACGAGGGCTATGTGACGGTTGGAACGGTGGTTGATGTACGTCATCTTGCCGCAACTCCGCTTGGACAAAAAGTACGCGCGGAGGCCGAGCTACTTGAGATCGATGGACGCAGGCTTGTCTTCAAAGTTGAGGCATACGACGAACGACGCAAAATCGGCGAGGGCCGACACGAACGCGCCATCGTGCATCTCGAACGCTTCTTGAGCCGGTTGAAGGGGTAGAGTCATTCCCCTTGCTTTTACCAGGAGGGTTTTGAGAGACACATCACACGCTCGTAGGGACCGCATTCATCACGTCCGTGCTGGCATTCTGATTGCTAGAAGGA
>CAXTUE010000081.1:4521-12049 GCA_964247355.1 uncultured Ktedonobacteraceae bacterium
TTAAGGCGGTCCCTACGGGCAATTCTTCTCATACATCGTCCTCCTTTGAAATACTTACTGGTGAAAGCGTTCCCCTTGCGGGCGCCCTTGTTCCTTATTGAAAAAAACATTGCTATTTGTCAACCAGCGTGATATAATTACGGGTACATCGAGACAAGGGAGTTCTTGTTGAAGTGTAGTTTCTTCATTTGGGGATGTCGGGTTTCGACAGGCGACTCGATTGAAGATTTGCAGGCCGAGGTGTCGGTAAAGCACTCTCGTTAAACAACCGACAAAAAATAGTTGCAAAACCAGCAACAACCTACGCTCTCGCTGCCTAAGAAGTAGTTGAGTCGTCATCTCGCCAGTTTTCGCCTACGGGACTGGGCCGAGATGTCAAAAACATAGGCTGCTGTGACGGCGACCGTCTTCTAACCGTCATTTAAGACCAGAGGGCCAGCACGAACCGCATCCGGTCGATGGGAGGCAGTCGTGTAAGAAAAAACGTCGACTAAGCCTGTAGCATATTCTCCAGTAGGCTCGATTGGACAGGGAGTTCGACTCTCCCTCATCTCCACCACGAAAGCAAGGTGTGAAGCTGCTTCACACCTTGCTTTTTTGTTGCTACACGTTGCTACATAATCATGTTTATACAGTTCTATTGACCGTTTACATACTTTCTAACAGTTAAAACACGGCCTTCGCTTAGCTCTTGGTAGCAAGCACTGCTCTATTTGTCTCAAAAAGCTTTCTCAAGAAAAGTGCTACAGGCTTATAGAATGCAAGAAGAACAAGTGAGAACGCCAAAGTAACAAGCTCTAAAGGTACAAAGCTTTCAGGTCCATAATTCGTAGTTCCAAACAGAAAAAGTACAGGAAACCAGATGGACATGCTAATTAACCAGAGCGAGACCTGAAGCCACGTGTATACCACATTGACCTGTGTACTCGTTATACTTAGACATAGCACTCCTAAGCTCACCCACAAGAGAGGACCAGGCGCAAAAGGACCGAACACGGGGAGATCGCCAAAAAGAAGGTTTCCACCAAAAAATCCTCCAAACAAGAGGTAGTTCCTTACTACAATTGGGTCCTCAAAAATTATTGGACCCGTATAATTTATAGAACCGACCATAACAATTTGAGCGGTAAGCACAAGCACGATTAGATATATCCCGTAAACAAGAAAACAGCAGCCAATGACGCGCAACAAAGACTTATAAGACACTGTTATTTGCAACATAGCAATTTCTCCTTGTCGTAGTCATAGAGTAGCAGCTTTTTGCGTATGCCTTAGTACTATTATATATCCTAAACATTCCGCTAGTAGAGAAATCAAATTCTTCTTTTAGTGTTACTCTACTGGCCGTTCCCCTAAAGCCTGAACAAACCTGAGCGTATAGCCATTAGGGTCCAGCACCAGGAATTCTCGATTGCCCAACAGAACATTCCCTTTTCGATACCAGTTGTCGTGCAGTTCCCGAAAAAGCGGGTATCCATGAGCACCCAATGATTGTAGTAGTGGTTCAACCAATGCGACGCCCATCTCAAAATTAATGCCTCGCCCTAAAGGATAATCAAGTGGACCTGTATCCCATCCTGATGGTCCCTGCTCAATCATGATTTGGCTCCCTTCTAAAGATAGAAAAGCGAAGCTGTCTTCCTCACGCTGATATTCAACCGTAAATCCAAGTACCTGTGTATAGAATGCGAAGCTTTTCGGAAAGTCTAGTACCTCAAGTTCTGGAACTAAGGGATTAAATTGCATCAATCTTACCTCCTTCGCTACAGTGAAATAAAATCGCTTTTATGTTATCATATCGAGAGAATAATTTGTAGAGAAAAGAAATGCCACCCAAGATTAGACAGCTTAAGGCTCAACTCAAAAAAGCAGGGTTTTCCTCTCGACCAGGAAAAGGAAGTCATATCGTATGGGAACACCCAATTCTGCCTCAAGTAAGAGTGACAATAGCAGGGCAAGATGGAGATGATGCCAAACGGTATCTTGTCGAGGAAGTACAAAATGCGCTAGATCAACTGAAAGGAAAACAGAAATGAATAAGTATCACTACTCTATGATTATTCAATGGGATAGCCGAGACAATATCTTCGTAGTAAGAGTTCCTGAGCTGCCAGGATGTGTCACACATGGAAATACGTACGAGGAAGCCGTCAAGCAGGGCGAAGACGCTATCGAAAGCTGGATTATGGCGGCACTTGCTGAAAATGAACCATTGCCACAACCAAGAGACTATGTAACAGCGTAGACCCGAAAAAATGGTTGCCTCCTATACTACTAGATGAGTACTCACATCCTTGTAGTCTCTACCTTTTCAACTTTATACAAGCGAGAAGGCTTATGCAAACAAAATACTGGACAATCGACGACCTGGAGCAATTGCCAGATGAGGAAGGCGTACGCCGCGAGATTATTGATGGAGAATTGTACCTAGCAACACAACTCGATTGGCAGCATCAGTTTGTCGGAGGACAGATATTTGCTGCGCTGCAACTTTGGAGTAATGCAACACGTACAGGAATGGCAAATCTCGCACCAGGAGTGGTTTATAGCAAAGGAACAGCCGTTGCACCAGATGTTGTCTGGATTAGTCGTGGACGTTTGAAAACAGCGTTGCAACCAAATGGAAAGCTTAATGACTCGTCTGAACTGATGGTCGAAATACTTTCACCAGGGTCAGACAATACTCGTCGAGACAGAAGTATTAAGCTCGAATTATATTCTCGCCGAGCAGTAGAGGAATACTGGGTTGTCAACTGGCGTGAGCGAACAATTGATGCCTATCGACGTAGGAACGATATGTTGACTTTTTATAAAACCTTCAACGAAAATGATGTGCTGGAAACTCCCCTCCTCCCAAGATTTGCATGTCAGATGAGCCAAATCTTTACCAGCATTTTAGACGAGTGAGGAGTATCTTCAAAAATGAACACCGAAGAGACGCGCAAACAACGTATATACTATTGTTCCTTCTGTGACAAGAATCAGGATCAAGTACAGCGTCTCATTGCGGGACCAAGAAACGTGTACATCTGCAACGAATGCATTGAGTTGTGCAATTCAATTCTCAATGATGGGCAGAAGAATATACAAGCATCACAGCAGATATGAGTTCTTATTGAAGAGCTACTGGTTACGTGGTCGCTTAAAGAATAATTGTCGCATGGCAGGGGAACCGTTATCGACTGCTGCGACCAATTCCCAGCCCTCTTCTCCCATCTTCATGCAGTACGCAACTAGAGAGCCAACAGTCTCCTTCACTTTAGAGCGTCTCTCTGCATTCTCGATATGCATAAGTTGCCATGTCTCACTGTCTTTTAACATAAGGTCAGCAACAAGATAGTCCCACTTCATATACTTTTTGTCTCCTTATCACAATGCATTTAGGCGTTGGGAAACCACATCTTTACCTGTTCTCGTGGAATAGCTGTTTGTAGGCCGCAGATGTTGCAGCGCGAGATAAATTCTGTCCGAACCGGAATGGTCGGTATGAAAAAGAGTGTGAACCAGCGTCTTGTACGAACGACGGTATGAAACGAATTGTTATAACAGTGCTGACAGACATACTGTATTTGCCCAAACACGTTGTTATTAGTACGAAAGCCCCAGATGATCATTCTATGTGTTCCTACTCTTCCAAATACTACTTATAAAACCTATCATAGATTAACATACTAGCGCAAATCCAATTGTCTTGATAATCACCTTTAACTGGCCTCGTTCCACGAAATAGGAAATAAAACTCTACTCCTTTATTTAATCTTCTTCACCTATCCTCACGCAAAGGTCCCACTTTCTAATCAATTACATGACCTTTGAGCTGTAAGAATGTTATAGTGTTATTGGGGACTAGCTTTACACAACAGCAAACTTCCTGCGAATTTTTGTATGATGAGAAATAAATGGAGTGTGTCACATTATGTCGTCAAACACACGCTTTTTTTGGGGGAAAAGACGTTTTGCAGGCTTACTGCTGCTTGTCGTAGTGGGTGTAGTTCTGGTGAGTGCAAGTGCTTACCTGTTTACACGTTTCGCACGTACGCCGCGCAAAGAAACGAGTTTTAATGTTGCACTTGCGCCTACGCACACAAGCACCATAGCCCCTATTTCACCTATCATACCGAAGGCTAGCGTAACAGGTTTGCCATCACGTACAGTCGTTGCTACCGGTACAGTAACGACAAAACCTACGACGAACAACGCGGCGCCACGAGCAACTCCTACAGCAGCGCCTCCAACAATTACAGGTTCACCGTTGCTCTTTGGAACAAACATGGTTCTTACGAACAGCAGTGATAGAGTGATTACTTCGATAGTGACACAAAACCTTATGCGACAAATTCATATACAAATTATACGCATGCCTATTCGTACTGGTATGCCAGAGTCGGTAAACGTACTCGCGGCACAAGCTATTAAAAATATTGGTGCTACACCTCTTATCATTTTACATAGCCAACAAGACGCTCAATCACAGGCGAGCAATACATTGGTAATCGCCGATATAAACCGGATATTTGGCAACGGTATTGTCTATTACGAATTTGGGAACGAAGATGATTTTCTTGGTGTTCCCGCCACAACGTATACCGCTTCCTGGAATGCCAGTGTGCCTAAGCTCAAGAAAGCAGCACTCAATGGACAGTTTATTGGGCCTGTCAACTTTCACTACGATCCCGTATATCTAAGTTACTTTCTAACTCATGTGACCACACTGCCGAATGAGGTAAGCTGGCATGAGTATGCGTGTCGCCCTGATGCTACAAATGATGTGTGCATGGCACATCTCGCGAATTGGACAACGCATATTCAGAGCGCGCGCGCTATTATCAGCACAACGGGAAAAGCACTGCCAATCATGATTACCGAGTGGAATTATGATGCCACTCCAACGCTCAATGATGGCAAGAACAATAATAGTACGTTTATGCACGATTGGACGGCTGCCGCGTTGCGTACCCTTGCACAAAACAATGTCTTTGCCTCTATGCAATATTCTTGTACGGACCGGATCATGCCACTTATCACGATAGGGGGCGTACTTACAGCACAGGGTACCGCCTTTTCCGACTCATATTCACAACTTGTTACGAACCATTAAGATATATACAGACGAATTTTTATATGAAACGGAACGAGAGAATTGCATGAGTGTGTTAGAAAGTGCGGCTTATATACTGCTGGGAATACTCGGCTCGCTCTGGCTCTTATTGCCTCTTGTTAGCAAATCGTTCAAGCAACGGTTGGATAATTTTCCACGCATGTCGCTCTGGGATAGTATGACTGCACTGCTCTTTGTAGTTGTGGGTATAGTTTGTACGATACGCTTGTTTGAGGTATTCAAAACACAAGAATTCAATCTGGATCCGAGTCTGGACCCACGCTTCCTGGGACTACTGCTATTGCTACTTGCACTGATGTTCTTTGGCAGGGCGGGAGCGAGAAGACGAGCGGAATAAAGCATATTCTGGTCTTCTCTTTCGTGGTATACTTGTTAGACAGAGATTATATATTTGTTTTCTTGGGAGACATTTAATGGAAGATAGAACTTCTCTACCGAGCGTACCTTCGTCAAAGACACTAGGACAGGTACAGGACGCAGCAAATACGACAGGCACAAAAAGCGAGGCAGAAGCGCCAAAAGAGCACGGTGGTGAGTCATTAGAGGACGCAGTAAAGGCGGCGGATCGCGTTGGCGGAGCGGCGGCTACACCGGAAGCAAAGGCGCGTGAGCAACGTAAGGCATATGGTACGGCTAAAACGGAAAACTTGCGCGACTCCGGCATATGGAGAATTCTCCTACCAGCCTTTGTTGTCTTATGCTGCCTACTCATTTTAGCTATTCCACTTATTATTCTTGGTCCCTTACTCTACGGTTCGCTCGATCCAAAGGCAGCATCGAACGCCGTTGCACACATACCTCTGGTGTGGGTATGGATTGTGATGACGGTTATCGAGGTTGGGCTAGCAGCAATCATCGGCTATGGGTTGCTCCGAATTTTCACGACGCAGGCCGGAAATTATCGCAAGTAAAAGGGTATATCCGATAAATCTATTGCGTCCACGGGCGCCTCATTGCCTACGTCGCTCCCTCCAATGCAAGAAGCCATGACTTTGTCGGAATTCCGCCACCATACCCCGTAAGTGCTCCATTGCTGCCAATGACGCGATGACAGGGGACGATGATCGCGATTGGATTCGCTCCATTGGCCGCTCCAACTGCGCGGGGAGCATTGGGACGCCCGATTGCAAGCGCGAGTTCACCATAACTACGCGTCTCTCCATAGGGAATGGTACAAAGCTCACGCCAGACGCTTGTTTGAAATGCCGTCCCTCGTAAATCAAGTGGCACAGAAAAGCTCATTTTTTCACCTATAAAATAGCGATGCAACTCGTCTTTGGCTTGTTGTAGCACAGGATGAGGAGTCTGTATCGCGTTTTCACTCCAGCCACGCTTTTTTGCCCAGAGCAATCCCTTGTCGAGTGTTGTCCCCGGTGTTCCTACCCAAACAAGCCCGGCATCCGAGGCTAATAGTACACATTCACCCCTTGGACTAGGCATACTATCCCATGCAAGTGTGCTCATAGATCGTTGTGACACAACCATTATTTTCCCTTGCCTCTTGTACATTCATTCTAGTTTTTGTAGTGTAGCATGAGACGTAAAGCATGGCAAGAATATCTACAGAGGTTAGCACAGATATAGTACCTATTTCCGAAAAAAATACTTGACATTTGCAAGGACTCTGAGTACACTCAGTACATACTCCAGAAGCGAGTATGCGAGTTTTATTGAGAGTTGTACAGGTAAGAAAAGGGGGTGAAGTTCTATGAAACAAGTTAGTGTAACCGAGCTAAGCTTTGTGTGGAGTTACGCGAAGTATGGAACGCACACCCGAAATCTATTCGGAGTGTAGTCGAGAGAGACACTATGCAAGTTGACATTGCGGTTTCGAGAGTTCCATATTTTGTAGTATGTTCGAGTAACATCGTTCGCCTCTTATTCTCCCCACAAAGCATGACGCTCCTCCATTCGACCCATATCCTGAATTTTTCTGTAAAGAAGGTGGCATGAAACGCCCAGTTGTGTTCTCTTCTACAAACACATCATCATGCTTCGCGACTACCTGTACTCTTTTTGCAGTACAAGAAAGGCATTACATTCTTGCTTAACCTATACCTTCTGTATGAGCAGAAGCAAAGCAACACCACACTCAAAGGAGAGGAGGTGAAAGCATGAGAGGCAAGCTACGCGATAAGCGCGCAACGAAACGCGATGTATTCAAGCGTGAGGTCGGGGACCGCAAACGTCCAGCGAAGAACAATACCCGTTTAGCCCCCTGGCCCAATCAAGATATCGACGAGCAAGAGAACGAACTGCTCGACGAGCTAAAAGAGGAAGATGTGGAAGCGGAAACAGTAATTACAATTATTCCTCAGCCACAGGCCCAAAAGAAGTAAGACATTCCATAAACACAATATGCACTCATGCAGCTCGGCTGCATGAGTGCATATTGTGTTTATGGAATGT
>CAXTUE010000082.1:0-11789 GCA_964247355.1 uncultured Ktedonobacteraceae bacterium
ACATAGGCTTTGATGGCTTGGATATCATCGGGCGTCATAGGGTTATTGCTACCATCCATTTTTTGCGGAATAATACCGTCCCAGCGCAGAACGCGTTGCATAGATTTCTGACGCGGCCATGCGCCTACTACCCACACACGAATGCGCGGACGTTGTACAGAAGGTGGTAGGAGTTGCATATCTTGCACAGAATAGTGTTCGCTGTCATGTGAGAACCGTTCGCCACTCCATGCGCTATTCAGAATATCCAGGCATTCGTCCATAAGCTGGGCGCGTCCCTTCGCTGTCATTTCCTCACCGACTTTGTAGAAACCAGCATCGTCAGTAGCCGCGCCCAAGCCGACGGGCAACACCATTCTGCCACGAGAAAGAATATCGAGCGTCACCGTCTCGCGAGCTAATTTCCACGGCCTGCGTCGCGAAATCGCGGCCAGCATCGGGCCAAGTATAACGCGCTCGGTACGTGTCACCATAAGTGCCAATAAAATCCACGGGTCGTAAGTAGGTGTAGGTGGATAATTCGGGGCATCTATGGAGATGCTATCAGGGATAAACACGCCGTCCCAGCCAGCCGCTTCCGCCTCCGCAGCCATCTCAGGAATCGACCAGACATCGCCACCGGGAAGAATGAAACCATAACGCATAACAAATCTTCTCCTTCTACGTCGTCATTCTTCCCTATAGTACGAGTCTATATATGACATCTTGTGTCATAATTTGTGAATAATTCAAACTTCCCTATGAATTCTGTGCTTTAGCATAAAGCGCGTACCATGTGTCATCGTAATACGGCGAGAACATGTGCCCATACTTGATGCTACTTATAAAGTCGTTATGACCATTGATATACCAGTTGTTCCCTTCTTTAATGAACCACGGGCCGCCGCTTGAACCGCCGGTCATGTTGCACGGAATAGAGACTACGCTGCCGCCGCCATGAGGCCAGAGTGTGCCGTTTGAAGGTTCGCATGTCTGGCGCGTTTGACCATCGAAGGGATGTCCCGCCGGATAGCCATAGGCATAGAATGGCTGGTTCACGGGCTGATTATATGCCCAGCCAGCGCCACCAACTAGATCGGTCAAATTGCCCTCACTATTGGGCGCGACAATAGCCATGCCGAAGTCGTGATGAAAGTCATACGCCTTGCCATTTATCCAATCGGCGGGTACCTCTAAGTTGCGCGCGGCCCAGCACCCGAAGGGCGTCTTGCCATTGCTGTATAAAGGACAAAAGACGACGTTACTTGACCAACCGCCAAACAGATAGAGACAATGACCAGCCGTGTCAACCGTGTTCCGATTGCGGCTGACAATTGCCGTCCCTGAGCACATAGAGTCGCGACCAGTGCCAGTTGTAAAAAAGACCTTGCCAACGGTTGAGAGTGGATAATCGACGCTCGTATCGCGTGGAGCTTGTCCCTGTTGCTTGACTGCTTTGTTCGCGTTAGTATCTGTACTTGCTTGCGCCGATTGTGTTGAGGAATCTGTTAATACATCAAGATCATTTGCATTGAGCATAGTTGTTCGTGTCCAGTGGTTTAGACTGTCATCAAGATTTGTCTGTACGGAATGTTCACTGATGGTGCTCGCAGGAAACAACAACGGCATATAAAGGAAGCTACCCCACGTCAGTAGATAGGCGAGATAGGAAGCCGCAAGCACGGAAAGAAAGACCTTGCCTGTGCGGGGATGAAGTATAAATGAATAGAATTGCTGCATTCTGTTCCTCTCTTTCAAAAACGTTGCTATGAGTGAGAGGAATCAGAAGGACGTTTCTCTAAGTGACGCTCGTCAACCATTGGCATTGGAGCGGGCTTCGCGTCGCGCATTCTGTCTTCGGTCCAATATGCCAGTGTGTCTTCCGGCGAAGTCTTTACGGAGTGCGTCACGACCTTCTCCGAAGCATTCGATTGCTCACGACGCTTTCTTCTCCCAAACAAAAATAAACCTACAAGTAAACTTAGCAGTAGTGTACCAATTGAAGGGAGAAGCATAGCTCTGCGTTGTTGTGGCATTATAATACTCTCTTTCAGATAGAAGATGGTATAAGCAGAACATTTTCTAAAACACAATAACGTATCATTTTTCTCTTGAATGTAGTATACCAGTATTACGTAGCTTTAGAAAGAGAGTTGTAGTAGGAAAAATACATGCGAGTGTTTGCAGATAAACAGAGCGTTTATCTGCAAACACTCGCATGTATTTCCTCATCGAAATGGAGCAAACTATCCTGCCGCTCGTTTCTGTTCGTTCGGTGGAAACCCTCCTGCTTGAATGCACATCTCTGACCATGTGTTAAGCTGGGTTAAGAGCGCATCAAGGTCGTTGCCAATTGCGTCGATAAGAGGTTGCTCCATTGCGTCGGTCTGCTTTTCAATCTCTTCCCGTAGTTGTAGACCACGGGCAGTCAAAGTTCCACCGGCGATCAGTTCTTTCTTCTGTAACTGCTGAATGGTGGAGTCGATGATCTCCTGGCTCCAGCCGCGTGTCGCGACAAAAGAGCCAAGAGGCATACCGACGTAAAGCTCAGTCAATATGTTCATTTCGACGGGACCAAGACCAGCCGTGATATACGCGGCGATATGGCTATCGCCTCTGTGTTCGCGTACCATGTCACAGGCATGCCATAATTGACCAATGGCACTTGCGGGCCACGGACGCGACAGAAGACCTGAGAATAGAGCGCGTCCAGTACCATCAACGGCAGCAAGTCCGCGCTGCAATACGCTCACTGCATGAGTTACATCTGCATTCCCCAGGATAGCCTGCAAACTCTCGATGGTCGCCGTTTCACGAAGAGCAAGTATTTCGTCGCGCCCTATGTGGCTACGCGCCTCTTCATATGTTGTCGTAATCAGCCCTGGATCGAAGGCTGCGAATGCTGCTACGACAAGCGTTGCGGGAACATCGCCCATACACGCCGCTCGTCCCCACACATACGATGTAAGAAAGTTGAGGCCACGAGCAGCAAGAGCCTCATTAGTGCGACGACTCCATGCCGCATGAATCGCTATAGGCTCGCAGGCGTCACGCAAACGTCTGGCAGGACCGGCGTTAGCAACGGGATGGGGTGTAGATGTACCCTCTGGAGCTGGCTGAAAAAACACCTGAACGGCTGTTTCGTAATCCATTGCTATCTCTTTCTCTTCACATAGAAGGGAGATGTATTACCTCGTACTGTCTTACTTTTTTATGAATGAGCCGTTTCGCCTTCTTTAGCAAGGACGCCCCGTGCATGTAAGATAGCACGTGCCTGCTCAGTATGTCCCAGTAGATGACCGATAAGAGGGTCCATCCACTGCGAAATGGTCATTTTGCCGAGTGTTGGCACCTCAAGTTCTTTGTCCATAATTGATGGGTCGATGGCAGGAATGCAGACTTCCAATGCATGACGTACACTTGCGATACGCTTGGCCGCCTCTTCTACTGATGGCGGTGGTGCTCCCACGGCGTCGTGTCCCAGTTCTTCACGGAACATGAACATTTCTGGATCATGGCGCATGCGCTCAAGGTCGGCTATCCAGAGCAGACCACAAATAGAAATGTGCGAGACGATCTGTGCAACCGTCCAACCGCCTCCCGCATCGGCAAGATGTAGTTGAGCATCGCTGAGACTACGCAGGAGTTGCTCGAAAGCAAGCAGTCCATCATGGGCTGATTTAGCGGATGCTGTAAGCATTTCTGTCACGCTGGTAGAATTGGTGTTCATGATAGTCCTTTCTGTAAGAAAGCTGAGAGAAATAGCATCGCGTATGGGAGGGGCATTCCCCTTGCGGGTGCCCTTGTTCCCATTCGCAAAATCAACTAAACAGGCATACGTAGAATGGGCTTGATCGCGGTACCGTTGCCTGTATCTTCTGCGGCTTGATTGATCTGGTCCAGTGTATAAAACTCGATAAGACGATCAAAGGGAAAGCGTCCTTGCATGTACAGGTCTATTAGTTGAGGAATGAAGGTGTCGGAGACGCTTTCGCCCTGTCGAATGCCGCGCACAGTTCTACCAAAGAGCAGTGGCGTCATGTTCAGGCTTACCTCGGTACCTGACATTGGTACGCCAATCACGCCACACACGCCGCCGACCTGTAAGGCATCAACGGCTTGCCGTAGTATACGTGGAAGCGCGGTCATCTCAAGCGTATACTGCGCACCACCGTCAGTAATGCGCTTAATTTCCTCGACCGCATCGGTTTCTGCACCATGTATCATGTGTGTCGCGCCCAACTCCTGTGCCATTTTAAGGCGGCTGGGCTGAACATCCACAGCAATGATCGTGGTACAGCCTACCACGCGTGCAGCCATGATAGCACTGAGGCCAACACTGCCTGCACCAAAAATGGCGATGCTTGTACCAACGTGTGGTCGTAAGCCATTCATGACTGCACCCGCGCCTGTCTGAATACCACATCCTAGCGGGCCGAGTAGCTCAAGCGGCACATCCTGACGCACTTTTACGACGTTCTGCTGACTTGCTATCGCATAGGTGGCGAACGATGACTGTGCGAAGAAATGACTATGAACGTTCTGTCCATGCTGATGGAGTGCCGTGGTGCTATCTGTACGCCCTCCACCGTAGCTTCGCTCGTATGCATGTAGACAGTAGTACGGTTTCCCCTCCAAGCAGTTCGCGCACTGTCCACAGCGACCATAGGTGAGCACCACAGAGTCGCCGGGTTGGACTTTGGTGACGCCATCTCCAACCCGTTCAACGATGCCAGCTCCTTCATGCCCTAAAACAATCGGAAGCGGTACAGGAAGCCATTGATCGCGCACAACTAGATCAGTGTGGCAGAGGCCAGTTGCAACAACTCTCACCAGAACCTCGTCTGATCGTGGCTCGTCGATATCCAGGTCTTCAATGACAAAGGGACTCGCCTTCTCACGCGTCACTGCGGCTGAAATCTTCATGTGTCAATCTCCTCTGATAAACACAATTTTGCTCTGTTGTAAGCCTTAGAGCTTGATGGAGAATGGGTCGCCAGCCACAGGCTCTGTTTCGATCCAGACGCTTTTCACCTGTGTAAACTCTTTTATCGCCTCGATACCGTTCTCACGTCCCATGCCACTTGCCTTATAACCACCGAATGGCATGCTGGGAGAAAGCGCACGATAGGTATTGATCCAGACCGTGCCAGCCTGGAGACGACGTGCTACCTGATGTGCGCGACCCAGATCAGTTGTCCATACACCAGCAGCCAGACCAAATTCGGTATCGTTGGCGATAGAGATGGCTTCCTCCACAGTATCAAATGGAATAAGGGAGAGCACTGGACCGAACACTTCTTCGCGGGCGATGCGCATATCGTTGTGTACATCGGCAAAAATGGTTGGTTCAACGTAAAGACCAGCCTGCAAATTCTCTTGCGTTGCTTTAGATGCGCCCGTAATCACACGCGCTCCATCCGCCTTCGCCACATCGAAGTAGGAAAGAACCTTGCGATACTGTGGCTCGTTGGCGATGGGGCCCATCTCCGTCTCTTCTTCCAGGGGATTGCCGACACGAATCTTACGCACACGCTCTTCAAGACGTGCCAGTACCTCATTATAGATTGGTCGTTGCACCAGAGCGCGGGAGCCAGCGATACAAGTTTGGCCGGATGCGGCAAAGATACCGGAGAGGAGTCCAGCTACAGCCGCATCAAGGGGAGCATCCTCGAAAAGAATGTTGGGCGATTTACCACCTAGCTCAAGCACAACACCGGCATAGTGTCCAACGGCTGCAGCGGCTACGCTCGCTCCTGCAGGACCACTACCAGTAAAGCCCACGACATCAACGCCCTTATGACGCGCCAGTGCATCACCAGACGGAAGGCCCAATCCCGTTACAACATTGAAGACTCCTTCGGGGAAACCAGCCTCCTCGAAACAGCGTGCAAATTCTAGCGTAGATATCGAGGCATGTTCGCTGGGCTTTACAACGAGCGTATTGCCTGCCGCCAGTGCGGGTGCAAATGTGAATGACCCCAGCAGTAGTGGTGAGTTCCAGGGCGTAATGCAGGCAACAACACCATAGGGTTCACGTGCGGTGTAGTTGAAGAGGCTGCGCTTTTCCTGCGGAATCGTCTCGCCCTGTATCTTGTCGGCTAAACCAGCGTAGTAGCGGTACCAGCCGGGAATAGCCTTGAGCTGAGCGTACATCTCGCGTAGCAGCTTGCCATTGTCTCGTACCTCGATCTCGGCCAGTTCGCGTGCACGGCCCTCGATCACATCTGCTAGCTTATTGAGAAGTCGTCCACGTGCGGCTGGTCCAACCTTAGACCATGTAGTATCGAAGGCCATTCGCGCCACCTTTACCGCTTCATCCACATCTTGCGCACGTGCATTGACAATTGTCGCCCACTCTTCACCTGTTGCCGGATTGCTTACCGGAAGCCGTGATGCTCCTTCGGGTTGTACATACTTTCCGCCAATATACAGTCCATAATCCTGCGTCTTTGACAGTACCTGTGCCATAGGTCAAAACCTCCTCGTTTGGCAACCTCTTAGATCAGTTTGCTACTACTGTGAGAGTAGCATGATGAAAGTGTACCCAATTTTTTGTCAAATGCCAACAGTTACTTATTAGACAAGACGTAGAAAGCAGACAGGCGAAAAGACACATGTATCTCTTCGCCTGTCTGCTTTCTACGTCTCGTTACAAAAACACTAGTCTAAACCTAACACTCGCTATGCCCGCAACTATAACACTTGCGACAGCCCTCTTCGTAGACCATCGTGTTACAGCCGCACTGGGGACAGAGATTGCCCGTCACGGTGAGATGCGTCAAGCTCATAGGTGCATTGCCGTCGAGAATATGCTTCCCGTTCGTGTGCTCGTGCGTCTCATGCTCCTCCGTTTTCACTGCCTCTACCGTCGTTTGCAGCGACGCCATGTGCAGTTCTAGCGCACGTGCCACGGCATCTGGTAGCGAACGCACTTGCTGTTGACCAAAGCCAACCGAGCGATTGCCACCAATATTGCGCAACTGGTCGGCGATCTCCTGGGCACGTTCGGCTTGCGAGACCGGACTCAGAATTTGCAGGTTGAGCGAGATCAGGCGACCCAATGCCTCTGCCAGTGCCGCGATGTCGCTACCCGCCTTACCAACGTTGACAAAGACCTCCAAGGGACCATCAGTATCACTATTGATGGTGACGTTGATCTTGCCCTCTGGCGCGCGTACCTGACGTGTGTAGCCCTCGACGAGTGCGGGTCGATGCTTGATGCCGTCGTGAATGCTCACAACAGCCGGTGCTGCAGGAGCCGCCACTTGTTGAGCCTTCTCCGCCGCCTTTTTCTCGTCCTCGACACGTGTCAGCACCGCATCGCGTGAACCATCGCGATAGTACGTGATACCCTTACAGCCCATCTCATAGGCCAAACGATACAACTTCTGCACCTGCTCAACGGTATGCTCGTTGGGCGCGTTCACCGTCTTACTGATACTGGAGTCCGTGTACTTTTGCACCATTGCCTGCACACGCACATGCTCCTCCGGTGTCAGGTCTTTAGACGACACAAAGTAGTTTGGCTCCGTTGTCTCGTCGGGATGGGCGTCGCGCCACTCCTGCAAGAGTGGATGGTACATAATATGTTCGCCTGTGCGGTCGCGCCGGATCATCGCGAAGTCGTAGACCGGCTCGATACCAGAACTCACGCCCGCCAGCAGACTCGTCGTACCCGTTGGTGCTTGAGTAAGCAACACAGCGTTACGAATACCCTGCTTCTGAATCTTCTTCTGAATCGACTGTGGTAAACGCTGAATGAAGCGGCCCTGCATATACTTGTCGCGGTCAAACATCGGGAACGCGCCTTTTTCAGCCGCGTTATCCGATGACGCCTCGTACGAAGCATCGCGAATGGTGGCGTAGATGCGCTCGATAATCGGCAGTGACTCCTCGCTTCCGTACGCGACCTTCATCTTAATCAGCGCGTCCGCCAGTCCCATCGTACCAAGTCCGGTACGCCGTGTCCCCATCTGCGCCTCTTCATTTTCCTTAATGAAGTACTCGTTCGCATCCACCACATTATCGAGGAAGCGCATCGCCACCTTGCTCATCTCCGCCAGATGCTCCCAATTCATCTGCCCGTTCTGCACGAAAGCAGATAAATTCAACGCTCCAAGGTTGCACACGCCCCACGGAGGCAGTCCTTGTTCACCGCAGTCGAATGAGCAGTAACCATTAGTGATCCAGGTAAGTGTGTCAGGTTCGTAGAGATCATAGACTTCTTCCTCGCGCTCAGTATCCTGAATTGAGACAATTGATGCAGTCCATGAACCACCAATGTAGTACCAGTTCTCAGCAACCTCTTTCAAACGTGCTGCTTTCTCAGGATGACTTAGGCCAATCTCGGCATAGAAGCGTGCAATGCCCTCGTTCATAATGACAACATCATACTTCTCGCCTGTGCCATACATCGAACGTCCATCGTACTCTAAATCTTCATCGCGCGTTGCACGATAAATGCGTCCGTGAATACCAAACTGTAGGAGAATCAATCTTACTTGCTGTGCTAATTCAAGTGATGATGTATGAAAGCGTAGCAAGGGGTTATCTTGCTTCATAGACACACTACCATCTGTCGAGAAAAGGCCATCAAGAACTCCAGCCAGAAATTCTTTTTCCATACTCATGAAAGCAGTCGGAATAGTCTTTTGAGGAGCCTTTATGTTAGGTGTCAAACCAATGCGTATTAACAGGGATGCCAGTTTATAGCACTCTAGTCGAACAGAGGCATGTTTGACCGCAACGCCACCTCCGCCGACAGGAAACTCTTTTTCGGAAACAGTACGATGTGTGTGTATGTTCATATCAGTCATTAAATTTTTGAACGTATCATACCAACCATTTTCCTGTATGCCGAAGGTAACTTTACATTGATAGGAATGACTGTTTCCATTTGGCAAATCACGAAGCGTACCGTCACCAATTACTGCACCAACGATTAAACCAAGTTTACGGTCATAGAAGCTTGACGTATTTAGTTCTCGTTTGGCAATGTAATCCATTGCTTCCTGTGAAAGATTCTGTCGAGGCCCGAAGGACTCATTTGCCACAACCAGAACCTTATCACCTTCGTTTAGCTCGTTAATAGGAACCCACTGATATTTCTTACCGCGTACAACCTTTAACTTATGATCGGCAGTGCCTTCCAAATAGCCGCCATCGGAAAAAGCAACACGATAGATGCGCTGAAGACCATTATTGTACATTTTTTCAATGGGCTTGAGTCCAGCAGGTGTGCGAACTTTCATACCTACCTGCAAATCACGTGCGCGTGTATATCCATACTCAGTAGAAACAAGTGTATCACCCGTAACACACGGATTCACACAGCGAATGTTCTCGTAATACCACGTGTTTGACTCCGTATTATACCGATCCATGAACACCATACCTGGCTCGGCAGACTCCCACGCCGACTTACAAATCAGGTCCCATAAGTCACGTGCGCGAATCGTTTTCTTGACCTCGCCTTGCCATATCAAGTCCCAGTTTGCATCATCCTTGACCGCTTGCATAAACCTGTCAGAAATGGCAACTGAAAGGTTTGCGTGCTCGATTTTTCCTGCTGTTTTCTTGACCGTAATGAACTCTTCTACATCAGGATGCGTGTCATCCAGCATGATCATTAAAGCGCCCCTTCTGGAACCACCTTGCTGAATTACATCTCCTGTCGCTACTGAGTACAGTTGCGCCCATGAGCAAGGTCCAGATGCAGTGCCGTTCACTGTTTTGATATAGGAACCACGAGGTCGTAACGTCGATAGGTTGATACCAACACCCCCACCTCGTGCCATAATTTCGGTCATAACCTTGAGATTGTCAAGAATACCTTGACGACTATCCTCAGGGCTTAAGATTACATAGCAGTTGTAAAACGTCACTTGATGACCGGAGCCAGCACCCGCGAGGATGCGCCCGCCGGGGACAAACTGGAAGTTTGTGAGCACTTCGTAAAAACGCTGCTCCCAGTAGGCTCGCTTCTCCTCCGTCTTTTCGACTGCGGCAATGCCACGCGCCACACGCTCCCATGTATTTTCGGGATGTAGCTCTAATGGTTTCCCGCTCGCGTCCTTTAGCGAATATCTATCTATAAAGACCTTATTGCGTATTCCCTCTAGCTGTGTCATACTCTGTGCGTCACTCGACGAATCGCCAGTGGGTCGCTCTTGCTGCTCCAGCATCAGTGATAGCTCCTTCTCTTCCTATGGACAATCTACGAATTGTGAAATAATGTGGAAGACACGAAAGTTTGTTCGTATTTTCATGTCTACGCAACACAGTATACCTGTAACAAACGTGAATTACAACCCTTTTGGCACAACATATTGATTGTTTCATGCATTTAGCACAAGATATTGATACTCTATGATGTGTGATACAATAGCAATTACCGTTTTGAGAACGTTTTAGCGTGTCTCAATATTTGCTATCTTATTGCTTATTACTCTTCTACACCGGAGGCTTCATGCGTGCTGAAATACTTTCCTGTGGCACCGAACTTCTACTCGGCCACATTACCGATACGAACGCGACCTATCTAGCCCAGAGCTTGCCTACGCTTGGCATCGACCTGTATTTCGTCTCGCAGGTTGGCGACAATCAGGGCCGTATTGTCGAGACGCTGCAACGAGCATGGCAACGTTCCGACCTGATTATTATGACGGGTGGCCTCGGTCCGACCGAAGATGATCTGGCACGTGAGTCGATGAGCGCGCTGGTTGGCGAGACGATGCAGGTTGACCCAACGCTAGAAGCTGAATTGCGGGAGAAGTTTGCCTCCATGCGAGCACCTATGCCAGAGCGAAACGTCAAACAGGCAACGCTTATTCCCTCCGCGCAAGCTATTCCCAATCCGGTAGGTACTGCGCCGGGGTGGTGGGTCGAGAAGGACAACCACATTATCGTTGCGATGCCAGGAGTGCCACGCGAGATGTATCGTATGTGGGAAAACGAGGTCATTCCACGTTTGAGCGCGCATACTGGTGGTGGTGTGATCTTCACACGTATTTTGCGCGTTGCCGGACTTGGCGAGTCTAGTGTAGAGGAAAAGCTTGGTTCGCTGATTCATAGCACAAATCCTACGCTTGCTACGTACGCTAAAAACGACGCAATTGATGTGCGCGTCACTGCGAAGGCTGCAACGCGAGAGGAGGCCGTGCGACAGGTAGATGAGACAGATGTTAAAGTACGCGAATTGCTTGGCAATGCCGTCTTCGGTACCGATAAAGATACATTGGCAAGTGTCGTCGGCGACCTGCTGCAGTCACGCGACCAATCATTAGCTGTTATGGAGTCACTCACTGGTGGTTTGCTTTCAAGCACGATCACCGATGTGAGAAATAGTTCCAAACACTTTATCGGTGGCGTTGCTTCCTATAGCGTAGACCTCAAAATGCAGATGGGCGTGCCAAAGGAGACTATCGAACAGTACGGCGTTATAAGTGAGGAGACGGCAAAAGCAATGGCTTCCGCAATTCGCAAGGCTCTACACGCTGATTTCGGTATAGGCATCACTGGTGTTGCTGGTCCAGATACGCAAGAGGACAAACCTGTTGGCACTGTGCATATGGCCGTCGAGGGACCGATGGGAATGGTAACGGCAAAGAGCACTGGTGGTAGTCGATCTCGTGAAGATAACAAGAGACTTGCCGTGCTTTCCGTGCTGAACCTGCTACGACTTGTTCTCGATGGAACAATCAAACCAGAATGATGACGTGGATACGGCTTGTGTAGGGACCGGTTATGCGTTTTAACGAAATAATGCGGATGTGCTGGAGGTAGGGACCGGGGGGGTGAAGAGAGAC
>CAXTUE010000082.1:11799-12023 GCA_964247355.1 uncultured Ktedonobacteraceae bacterium
GGCGGTCGCTCGGCCCCCATAACACCCCGCCCCCCTGGGCTTCACACCCGGCACGGGGGAGTTTATTATTGCGGTCCCTACAGGGGATATATGGCGAGAAGGACGTGATGAATGCGGTCCCTACAGGGGAATACCCGAACCTCATAGTATGTTTTATCGTATAGATATATGTATAACGAAAACACACAAAATAAGCATTCTTTCTCAGAATTGAGGCATACTGT
>CAXTUE010000083.1:0-12018 GCA_964247355.1 uncultured Ktedonobacteraceae bacterium
GCGCTACCCGTGGCCTTGCTCGTACCGGTCGCCTCAAAGTCGTTTGTCAATTGGTCGGCAGGCACAGTATTTCCAACTATTGTTTTCTGACCGCTATTATTTACAGCTTTCAACGTGAGATCATGCTTGTAACTCTTTGCTGGCAGTTTGAGCGTGACATCAGCGGTCGGCACGAAATAGGCCGGTAGGCCAATCAGGAGTAACACCAGGAGCGCGAGTAACAGGAGAACTGCGCCAGAGCGACGAGACGACTGCTCCGACAACTTCCTGGTGCGCGCGGCTCTCCCCGCAACACCCGCCTGTGTACGTCGTGTTCCTGCATTGGTGCCAGCGCGTGGAGGCACATTTGTTTTTGGACGCTCTATCGGGGTGTTACGTGGAGGCGCGCCGAGTATTTGTTGCGAGGCGCGTTTGCCCGTCGGTTTCCTGCTCTCAGGCGGGTTTCTTGGAATATCGAGCGGTGTTGAGTTCCTCGCTCGCGGGGATACGGTAGAACGTTGCTCTGGCGATATGAGAATTGTTGGTCTCTCTTCGATAGGTGGAAGTGCAACGGGATTGTCGAGGTCCTGCTGCCGAGGAGAGATACTACTATTCTCTCTATTTTCACGTCGACTACTGCGAGGCGCGTTGGGCTTATAAGTGCGTGCGGGACCGACACTTTCCTGCTGCTCTTGCACAAGCGGTTCGCTCCACGAGTGCTGCGGAACATCCTCCTCTAAGAGCGGTGACGCATCGAAGATATTCGCGCTCGTTCCGGGATCTTCACCTAGGTCCTCTACTTGCAGCCCGCCGTCGATTTCATCAACAGGTCCTTGAAAAGAGTCCGAGGAGAGAGCATGTTCATGCGTATCTGAGCCGTTAACGATGGCCGAACCACGTTGCTCATGCAATGGGGATGGTGGAACCGCATCGTCCATGAGTGGAAAGAAAACGCCGCCGATCTCTTCCTCTTCAGTTGGTGCCTGCGGAAGTGGTGTCGTTTTATAGATGTTATCTGAAATGGGTGGTGCGATCTGGTGCGGCTCGTCAGGAGGAGTCTCTTGCGGTGTTTGTGGCAATTCAGAAAGGGCAGGAGTGGCATGTTTGGCCGAGTTCCGAATGTCAGCAGCCCGTTTATAGTCCGCGTCGTCTGCCCAATAGGTCCCCGCCTCTTCCGGTTGCACATCGGGCGCGACCGAATGTAGAGATGGCCCCGTATGAGGAGGAAGGTCGTAAATCTGCCCTGGTTCTGGCTTCGGCTCGTCGAAAGAGGGTGAAAACGTGCTATTGCCCTTCAGATTGCCGGTAGTAGCTGTCATAAATGGCAATTCTGTATTGCGTTGGGTAAAAGGTTGCTCAGGAACCGGACCATACCACTGGTTCAGTGCGTCCGCATTCTGCTCTGTGCTTTTTTCATTAGAAGCAGGAAATTGCGTCGATGGTTTCTTCGTGGCTGGCAACCGACCTTGTGACGATGTAAATCGGCTTTTCCCCGTACTTCCGCGACCGGGACGTGTTGGTGGACGAGACTTGCCTGTTGACGACGATTGCGAATGTGCAACCCGGAATTTCCCCGCCTGTGCAAGTGAGCGAATTTGTGGGTCTGTGCTAATGACGAGAACATCTTTGCCCATCTTGCGCGCATCCGCGTGTAGCACACGCCACGCAACAAGGCTACGAAGCTGCGTTTGTGCAGGAATAACCAGAGTAACTTGTCGGTTGGGTGCCTTTTCCAGGCGTTCGCGTACGCTTGTTACGTCGTCTTCTGGACTAATATATATTGGTATGTCATCAGTCATAAGAAGCTCTTACCCCCCTACAGCGCATGTACGTCCTCTTTTTTATGTTTAGATGTGCATAGCATCAATGACGCGATTAAGTGCTCTTTCCAGAACGTTGTTGTCATTTTGCAACTCAATGGCCTGATATGCAAGAGCCATTGGCGTAATATCTTGTGCATTGACCAGGAAGCCTTCCTGATCGGCGATGGACCCCACCATCTCCGGTTGCACGGTACGAATGATTGGTTGGCGCGAAAACGGTAGTCGCTCAGTCCATGGAAAGCTCTCCATGCGATCAAGCAGATCAGGAAGAGCGGAACCCCCGCCCACCATGTAAATAGCTGGCGGCAACAGTTCTCCTTTGGCAAGCTCTTCGATCAGTAACTCGACACTATCCATCCACGTCTGACATTCGGGCGCGAGAATGGATTGTATCTCGTCATAGCTACTTCCCTTGATCTCTCCATTACTATACGCTACTTTGAGTCGCTCTGCATCTTTAATGGAGACCCCCTTACTTGTGGCGATGCGGCGCGTGAAGGTGCGCCCGCCAAGTGCAAACATGCGCGTCTCTTCAATACCGCCCTGCCGGACTAGCGCGATATCAGTTGTGCCACCACCAATGTCGATAAAAATCGCGCCACTATCCGCGCTTGCTCAGACAGCGAGCCAGCGCGTAGGGTTCCGCGACAATTGTGACTAGCGTCAGGTCCAGTCCCTGCGCGACGGTCTCAAGAGCACCCAGTTGCATCAACGGAGCGAAGGCACTGAACAGCGTTAGCGTGAAATGCCGCCCACGGAAGCCTATTGGATTAGAGACGATCTGACCATCAATACGGGCCGTAATGACCGCCGCATTGGTAAGACGCACCTCGATATTTTGATAGCCTGTTTCGGCTGCTATCCGCTCTTTGGCGTTTTTTAGAAGTTTTGATTGCGCGTTAGTAATCAGCGTTTCGAGTTCTTCCGCCGTGATCGGCTTCGACGGCTGCTGTCTCTGCCGACTGACCGTGGTTGAGCTGCCTTTGACCAGTTCGCCCGCGATGCCAATCACGGCTTGCGGCGCGATGACGCCACCCGCCGATTGTTCCGCCTTAATAAGAGCCTCGTTACAATTTGAGATAACGCCAGGAATATCGGTCACAATGCCATCAGACATATGCGCGTAGCTTTGTGGATGTCGGCCCACACCCAGCACATGCGCGTGGTCTCCCTGCACTTCGACAATAATAGCCTTTGCGTAGGCTGTTCCAATGTCTAGCGCGGTAAAAAGTTGTCTCTCTCCACCGCCTCCTACAAATGGAGGCGGGAGTTCGTCTTCATACTCTTCCTCGCCGTATTGCTGCTCATCCTCGTAATATTCTGGTTCCTCTTGTCTCCCTGAAAAGAGACCAAAGAGACGTTGTAGGAGATTCGCCATTTACTTGTCCAAATTCTGTAAATTTATTGCTAGGAATCCGCTTCCCTTGCGGTATCTCTTAATATAACCACTGCTTGCTATGTGTACGCGCCAATATGGATGGAAGTCTTCTTATAGTATTTTGTGCATGTCAGGTATGTTATAACACAGACACGCCAGCACTCGCAACGTCTCATCGAACAAATGTCCCGTAGGGACCGCATTCATCACGTCCGTATATTACCCTCTTCTTGATTGCCGAGACGGACGTGATGAATGCGGTCCTTACATGAGATTGTCCTTAACAAACGGTGGCACGAAGTCGAGTGCGGTCGCGAGTGCGGCTTTGTTCTTTCCCCCGCCCTGTGCCACGTCCGGGCGCCCACCGCCCTTGCCGCCGAGCAGTTCGCCAACCGCATTCGCGAGCTTTCCTGCATGCAGTCCACGCTTGGCCAGTGTTGGATCGATGTTCACCTGAATGCCTATACGCTCGCCCGCGTTACTCGCTAGCACAACGACACCCGGCATACGTAGTTTACTACGTACCATGTCTCCCATTTCTCGCAGCACTTTGTCGTCCGCTACATCGACGGTTGTTGCCAGCACTGGAACCCCCGCGACCTCCTGCGCTCGCTCGACAAGCACTTCGACTTGTCTCAAGGCCGCATCGCGCTGGAATTGTGCCACTAATCTACGGGCCGTCGTCAGTTCTTGCTGCAACTGCTCTACACGGGTCTCCAACATATCGGGTTGCGTTTGCAGTTTTGCCGCCACACGCTCAACCGTTGCTGAGCGTCCCCGTAGATACGCTTCGGCCCCGCGTCCTGTCAATGCCTCGATACGACGAATGCCAGCCGCGACACTCGTTTCTTGCACCGTGATGTAAAGACCGATCTGTCCAGTCGAGGCGCAATGTGTGCCTCCGCAGAGTTCGGTGCTACTGCCCATCGAAACAACACGTACAAGGTCCTCGTACTTTTCGCCGAAGAGTGCCATCGCGCCCGTCTCCATCGCATCTTGTAGTGGCATGATGGTTGTGTTGACGGAAAAGTCGGCCCGAATCCAACGATTAATTTGCTCGTCCACCTGCGCGAGTTCTGCATCGCTCAATGCATGTGGACAGGTGAAGTCGAAGCGTAGACGCTCCGGCTCGACCAGCGATCCACGCTGCTCAACTTGCGGCCCGATCAAATCCCGCAGGGCTTTGTGCAGCAGGTGTGTCGCGCTATGGTTGCGCATCGTGTCCTCGCGACGCTGCTCGACGACATCGGCCTGTACCGCGTCTCCCACACGCAGATGTCCCTCGTTCAAAGAGCCATAATGAACAATCAAGCCTTTCAGTGGGCGACGCGTATCCTGGACCGAGAACACGCCTGTAGAAGCGAGAATATCGCCTCTATCACCAATTTGACCACCGCTTTCGGCATAAAACGGTGTCTCGTCGAGTAGTACCAACGCCTGTTGTGGCGCACTGACGCTTTCAACTTCTGAGCCATCGACAACCAGACCCACGACCTTTGCGCTTCCCGTGATGCCCTGATAGCCGGTAAATTTTGTGGGGCCGAGCCGCTTGAGTAAGTCCGCCAGTGCCGTGTCGTCCTGCGCTTGTACAAAGGCACTGGCCGAGCGACTGCGCTCTTGCTGGCGTTGCATGGCTTGCTCGAAGCCAGAAGTATCCACGGTAAAGCCCTGCTCGGAGGCAATCTCTTGCGTCAACTCGACGGGAAAGCCGTGCGTGTCATACAGCTTGAATACCTCTTCACCTGGAATAACGGTCTGGCTCTTCTGTTTTAGGCCATCCAGCAGTTCATTAAGCAAAAGCAGACCAGTCGTAAGAGTCTGACCGAACTTCTGCTCCTCCAGGTTCAGGATGTCGAGTATGCGATCATGCTGTGTGCGCAATTCCGTGTAGTGATCGCTCATCAGCGTAATAACGGTATCGGCAGCTTCGGCAAGAAATGGCTTATCCAGTCCCAGCAGCTTGCCATGCCGTACCGCCCGGCGCAAAATGCGACGGAAGATGTAGCCGCGTCCCTCATTGCTCGGTAACACGCCATCGGCGGCCAGGAAAACCAGCGAACGCGCATGGTCGGCGATCACGCGCAGTGATGTATCGGTCTTGCTATCGTTGCCGTACTTTGTGTTGGCAAGGCTTGCGAAATGGTCGATGACGGTACGAAACATGTCCGTGTCAAAGACCGACTCTTTGCCCTGAATCACCATCGTGAGCCGCTCAAGACCCATACCTGTGTCGATATTCTGACGTGGAAGCGGTGTGCGTTTGCCCTCAAGGTCCTGGTTGTACTGCATGAAGACGAGATTCCAGATTTCCAGGAAGCGTTCGCACTCGCAACCGGGCTTACAGTCAGGCATCCCACAGCCGTGCTCGACACCACGATCATAGTAGATTTCGGAGTCTGGGCCGCACGGTCCAGAGGCTCCTGGCGGTCCCCACCAGTTGTCTTCCAGCCGTACAATCGCCTCATCAGGAAAGCCCGCGATTTCGCGCCAGTAGACTGGTGCCTCTTCATCTTCTGGATGCACAGTTGGATGTAGACGGTCCGCAGGCAACTCGACCACCTTTGTGAGAAACTCCCATGCAAAGGTGATGGCCTCGCGTTTAAAGTAGTCACCCACCGAGAAGTTGCCCAGCATCTCAAAGAAGGTCAACGTTCGTTCATTGCCCACCTTGTCAATGTCTGTGGTGCGAAAACACTTCTGTGCCGAGGTAAGCCGGTTAGCCGGTGGCGTCTCACGTCCTAGAAAGAAGGGAATCATCTGTTGCATACCTGCCGTGGTCAGCAGCACCGTTGGGTCGTTATGCGGCACCAGCGACGAACTGGGCATAATCTTATGCCCCTTGCTGGCAAAATATTCAAGATAACGTGTACGCACCTGAGTGCTTGTAAGAGTAACGTCTACAGACACAGCAGCCTCCTCGATTGGGCATTTCCCGTCTTTGCTCTGGTACGCTCCTGGGCGTACTCCTATGTATCTCTATCTAAGAGTCCATATGAAGCAGACTCAAAAGTGTTGTACTATAATATATGTACAACCGCACCTTCTATTATACGCTATTTGTCTATATGAGGATTGGCTTGATGAAGGCGCAGCATAACATAACCATACCATCATATACATGCCGCATTATAACAAACCCAGGAAGGGACTGCAATGGACAATAGAGAGCCGCTAGCCGTGCCATTCCGCACACTGCTCGTCCTGTGCGGAGTAGCGGGTGCCGGAAAAAGTACGTTTGCACACAACCTTGTGGAAGAGCATGCCGCGCAAGGGTTACGTACGACCTCTATCGTCTCGTCCGATTACTGCCGTGCCCTTGTATGCGACGATGACAACAATCAGCAGGTCAGCCGCGACGCGTTTGACCTGCTCTACTACATCGTGCAGAAACGTCTGTTGCAGGGACGTTTCACCATTGTAGACAGCACCGCGCTGCAGGCCGATACACGACGGAAACTGCTTGAAATGGCGCAACGTTCCAACTATAGCACGTGCTTACTTATCTTTAATACATCGCCCGCGACATGTATACAACGCGATGCTATACGTTTACGTAAAGTAGGTGAGGACGTTATTCGCTATCACGACAGGTTGCTTCGTCAGACAATGCTCGATGCGCCCAACGAAGGATGGCAGCAAATACGCGTGCTTCAGGAACAAATGCAGATGGGGTATCGTATAATTGTTGAAGGGTAGGGACCGTATTCATCACGTCCGTCGTGGTTCTACCGAGCTGTAGAATTGAAGGGTAGGGACGGCATTCATCACGTCCGTCGTGGTCCTACCGAGCTGTAGAATTGAAGGGTAGGGACGGCATTCATCACGTCCGTCTATTGCCCTCTTGATGGTCAAGATGGACATGATGAATGCCGTCCCTACAAGGGCTACAATATATGTATAGTAAATAAGGCAAAGAGAGCGAGCGGCAGCAATGAGACAATATCAAGAACATACAAATGATGATTATAGCACCGTTCCAAGCATGCACAATCAGGCAACAGACCCCGCTATGAGGCGTGTTACTACGCAGTTAGCTACACCTTATATTCTGAAAGAGACGCGGGGGCAACGCGTTCAGCGCGTCACCAAAAGCGTGTTTGCCGCCATTTTTCGTAAAATCAATCAACTAATCGGCCTCGGCCTTGCTATGCTCCTCTTGCTCCTCTTCACGCGCTTTCTGCTGAACTTCTTCGAGATTACCACAAGCGTCTTTACAGGGTGGGTTCACTTTCTGACGGACCCGCTTGTCTATCCCTTCGAGAACCTTGCGCCCTCGTTACCCTATAACGGCTTTGTTATAGACATCACCACGCTCATCGCCATTGTTGCCTGGACGATTGCGGTGATGCTCGTGCGACAGTTTATTCGTATACTGGTGGGAAAATGGTAGCTCATGCAGAATAGCCGCGTACTCTGGCAACGTCCAGAGCTACAGTACCCTGTGCCCTTCGATACGCTTTTCTTCGATGTCGATGGCGTCCTGATCGACACGCTGGCTTCGTTTCATGCCACCGATATCGCCACCGCCGAATATGTTGCTGGCACTATTCATGGTCTCGATTGGGGGCAGCGTGAGGGCAAGCAATTGATGACAATTGCCGATGTCGACGCCTTCAAGCAAGCGGGTGGCTACAATAATGATTGGGATATGTGTTATCTGCTCTCCGCGCTTGGCACTGCACGATTACACGAGTGGAAAGACACACCGCTAGCCGGGCGCACAAGCCAGGAGTGGGCCGCGCTCTCACGAGCCGCAAATCTGCACGGACACGGTGGACGGGCATGGGTTGACGCCACCTTTCCCGCCAGTACGCGCCTCGATTATGATCTAATCGGCGATATCTACCACGAATACTACTGGGGCGCGGCAGATATCCGCAAACGCTACGGCTACGAGCCGCGCTATCTCACCGATTTTGAGGGCTTTGTACACAAAGAGAAAATGTTGTACACGCCCGATTTTTTTGCACGCTTGCGACACGCTGGCATTCAGCACACGGGCATGATTACCGGACGCGTCGGGCCAGAGGTCGATAGCGCGTTGGAGCGTATGGAGGCGTATAGTTCTGAAAAGTGGTGGGAAGTCGTTATCCCCGCCGATATTTGTCCAAAGCCCGACCCACGCGCCCTACGTCTAGCGATTGAAGCCACCGGCGCAAAGGGTGGTCTCTACATCGGCGACACGGCAGATGATCTCGACCTTATCAAAAACTATCAAGCCACAAAAACTCCAACCGAACCGAATTTCTTAGCCGCCGTCTTGGTGCTTCATCCGCAAGAAGTCGAACTATACAGGCAGCGTGGCGCGGACTTCGTTGTCGGTTCGGTAGAAGATTTGCTGAAGTGCTTACCAGTGAATACAACTGATACATGACGGTTGAAGCATTTACAGTCCTTCCCACAAACTGATGAGCACTCGTGCTTCAATACCTTCTAGTTTGGCGACCTCATCTTGCCCATCCATGCTTGTTACTTTGACATGAACTTGCTCGACATCTATTGCTAATCCCTCGGCAATATTGCGTTGCATGTCGGAAAGACGTTTCTTCATGCGTGGTTGCTCTCCACACAGGATTGTTACGTCTACTGTACTCAGAATGAGATGCTCAGGGAGAATAAGACGACGATGCATTTCGGGAAGATAGTTAATTGATCGTACGCCTGTTTCTCCTGTATCAGGGAACCAGTCATCTATATCTCCCCTGTTGACGGCTGCGGCCAATGCCATTACAATGGCGTGTGCAACGACATCTCCATCGCTTCGTTTCGTGTTTGGACCTTTAGAAAAGGCATCGAATGTGACGCCCGCAAGTGTCAGAGTCCTTCCCTCCGCAAAAGCGTGAAAATCCGAGGCAAAGGCAAGGCGTTGTTTCTTTGCGAGCGTGAGCGCGATTTCTCGCGCCAGTGCTGTGCGTGTGGCTTCATCGAGTTGTATCATTGACTGGCCTCTCCAACACATCTTTATTTTTTGAAGATGTCTTTAACAAACGAACTTCATCTGCGAGAAGAATAGCTTTATTGAGATATCTCACCGCAGCTTCATTGTACTGCTGGTCATATGCTATATCAGCTACGAGCATGTGGAACTCACAAAGAAGTTGCTGCATTTGTTCTTGCTGCTTTGCCTTTACATAGGGAATAGTACTGTGTAAACCTCCTATGTATTGCATGATGTTCTCTAAAACATCAGATGCTGTTTTCTCGTTGCTTCTTTGCCAGTAGTCACTTAGTGCACTTCTATACTCCGAAACCTCTGCGCGCTTTTCTTGTAATACAGCCATTACTGGTAGAGCATCTGGAACTCCCAAAACATCCTCGATCATATGCAAGCCTAATGCGGCAGGAGAAAGCTCAAGTAGTCGCGCTAATACTCGACGACGTATTGGACTCTTTGGAACGTGATTATATTCTTCCATCATCTCTATTGCCTTTTCTGTGACTGGTTCGCCTTTGACTTCTTTCCCATACAGCTCGGCAAGCTGGCTTCTTGTTAGTCCTAGACTTTCTCTGGTACATTTTATCAAATATCCATAATCTGGCCCACCATTTTGAACACTCATCACGTACTCCTCGTTTAAGCATACTGATTTTACTAGTGTTGCTGTTGCACTAAGTATACTCAGGAGGTCTTATGGTGTCTATAGAATTTGTATTAACAAAGTTAGAAAAAAACGTCAGAAAGAAATGCGTTTTTTTCTTTTTATATCCAATGCAGATGTTATGCTTCTCATTGAGCTAGACGCAGGACAGTTTCTAGTTACAATTCACTGATAAGTATGTCATCAGGGTAATTCATCTGTCAACCGAGCAAACAAGGAAAAAAAGACAAAAACTTGCAAACTCTATCGGTTGTAGTAACAATAAGAGGAGAAAATCGTGTATTCACAACCCATCACTGAACAAAAGACGATGCCCATCCCACTCGTTCGGCACGATCTGCTCACGTTGCATCAGCTTCGTGAGAGCTACCAGTTGAGCTACTTCCAGGTGGCATAGGCGGCGAATGTGCATCCTCGTGTTGTGTATTGGATGGAGCATGGCGTTCGCGTCTCGCTGCTGGAAGCTCTCGCGGTCCTGGCGTCCTTCTCGATACGCACCAACTGGCGACATACCTATACCTTTGTCAATGTGCAAGGCATCCGACTTAAATATTCTGAGCACACTGTCACGACAACGAGGTCGCGTGATGGCAAATAAGAGTGAGGTGGCATGCTTGTTAGAGCAGATCGATCAAGAGTACGAGGCGGCGCAACGGGGCTTAGAGGGGATGGCGATGACCGCGCGACATGCCTTTATTACAGCACGGATGGAGCGCATTGCCGGGTATTACCATTCGTTGTCGCAGGTCGTCAACTCGGATGAGGTGCGGGTGTTGTTGCTCGAACCATCGGGACATGAGAAGCAGGAGGAGTAGGGTAGATGGACGACGAAGAGAACAGGCGCGAGCGAGAGAACCAGCAGAAACGCGAGTCGCTGGTACGCTCCTTTTTTACTGGTGTGGAGTTGGATGGCAATCCGATTACCGATGTTCGCTTTCGGGCTATTCTAGGCATTCCGCACTATTTCGCAGCATGGCTGACGACCAGACAAGGTGACGAGGCTGTGCTGCGCTTTCCACCAACATGGATGCCATTGGTGCTGACGCGTCCCCATGACTATCTGGGCTGGGTGTTTGTGTATCGAGAGGACGAGGAGGTGTGCGCGGGCTTTATCGGGATGGAGCAGCGTGTGGAAGAGGTGGTGAAGCGTAAGCCGAACGAAGAGGAGATGAAAGTCTAGCTAGAGCGTGGAGGGTATCAGCAGATGATGTGGACAAGCATGACCTCGGATGTGTACGGGTTGTATATGCCAACGGGTGGACAATGAATACGATGAAATAGTGCGGAGAAAGAGGGAGATATTTTACAACTCCCTCTTAAGAGGCATGGCGGTCCCGATCACGAAGGTAGTTTTCTACTACCCATTGCACTAACGCAGCTTTCTTCACTCCCTGTTCATGTGCAAGAGCTGTAAGTTTCTCGTCTGTCTCCGCATCAAAGCTCACTTCAAGTTTCTTTGACAGATGATACTCAGAGAGTTGTTTGTCAAAGTACACGGTAACTGGATGGAACTCCTCTTCAAAGTCGGTCGTATCGTGCGTATCCCAGAATGCCGCTTCCTCTTCCAAACTTGAGAAGTCAGGGATACGGCTCGGTTGTTGATTAATGTCTTGCTCGTTCATGAAGTCCTTCCCTTTAGTTCGTGATACAGTTTGGTTTCTCCCTTATTCGCGTCATGAGCAGTGACACAGTAGTATTTTCCGTCACCTTCAGGCTTTAGAATGATTGCTAGCATACGTCCAGTTGAAGTTGGGCCTGTAACGCGAATACGCCCTTTATAAGTTTCACTGGCAATAAAGTTCCCAAGACAAACTTGCTCAACTTCCTCTGACTCTACATCGTGGCGAGCAATATGCTCTATGTTCCAGTCATTCCAGATAAGTCTGCGTATGCGTATTTCATTCATGAGCTATATTGTACTGTAAAATAGAGCAATGTCAAGGTATTTTCAAGCTTACTAAACAAAAGTGGAAGTAACAGGCCATACTTTTGCCGAGAAAGTGTTTCTGGCAAAAGAAAGGGGGCAGGAAGTCGAGCAGGGGGGTAAAGGGCATGGATAGGATCATTGCGTGACTCAGCCGAGGGTCACAGCGAGATTACATACTCGACTCCCTATATGTAGTGTACTCTGCAATACAACAAGCGAACAGTGTGTCAATTTGTTTCAAAGGGTGCCAACGCGTCGACGCGATGGCACCCCTTGAAATTCTATATTATTAGGCTGCGTACCTAGCGTGGC
>CAXTUE010000084.1:0-11934 GCA_964247355.1 uncultured Ktedonobacteraceae bacterium
TGGAATTTTTTGCGTTTTTTGTTTCATTCATTAATTATCAACTTTGCATCTTCTATTAAAAAATGTAGAAGCCTTGACAAATCTTAATTTCGTATGGTATTGTTAGTGAAACGATTAGCTAATCGTTTCACTAACATGGAGTATATTCTGTTTGTGGAAATGATTTCTGGACTGATGAGAAAGGAGGTATGCTTTCTCTGGCTGTTCTCATTGTAGAGAACATCCTTCTACTACTCTTGCACTTTTGCGTCCATTAGACGTTCTCTTTAAACTGCATCGAGGCACCCAAACAAGGAGAAATCTGCTATGAAGAGTACTGCGCGGGCGATTGCTGTAGTAACCAGTTTCGTTCTGCTTCTGTCGATGCTGGCGGCGTGTGCGCCATCCAGCCAATCTTCCTCATCATCGTCTTCCACTACGACGTTGACGGTTGCAACCGTCAATAATTCTCAAATGGTTCAAATGGAACAATTGACCAAAGATGTTTTTATGAAGGACCACCCAAACATCAAGGTCAACTTTGTAACTCTGCCAGAAAACGATCTTCGCTCCAAGGTTACGCAAGACGTAGCTACCAACGCTGGTAAATTTGATATCGCTACTATCGGTAGTTATGAGACGCCGATCTGGGCGCACAACGGTTGGTTGCAGAACCTCAAGCCTTATTTCGACAAGATGTCGGCGACTGACAAGAGCAACTACAACTACGACGACCTTATCAAGCCGGTTATGTCCAGCCTTTCGTATCAGGGAAATCCCTACTCGCTCCCATTCTATGGTGAGAGTAGTTTCTTGATGTATAACAAGCAGATATTCGCGCAACACAATCTGACGATGCCAATGCATCCAACGTGGACTCAGGTCGAGCAATTTGCCAAAGAGCTGAACAATCCTGCGCAAGGGACGACTGGTATTCTCTTACGTGGTCAATCAGGTTGGGGCATGAATATGGCCGCACTTGATACCATCATCAACACCTATGGTGGTCGCTGGTTCGACAACGATTGGAAGCCTCAGCTTTCTAGCCCACAGGTGAAGCAGGCCGTATCCTTCTACGCCAACCTGTTACAGAAATATGGCGAACCAGGAGCCTCAACTGCTGGCTGGCAAGAGTGCTTGAACATCATGACATCGGGTAAGGGAGCTATGTTCTATGATGCGACCTCATTTGGTGGCGTGTTAGAGACACCTTCGACCTCAAAGATTGCTGGCAACGTCGGCTACGTGTTTGCGCCTACGGCAGTCACTCCTAACGGCAGCCATTGGCTGTGGGCGTGGTCACTCGGTATCGTCAATTCCAGTAAGAACAAAGACGCTGCCTTCCAGTTCCTCCAGTGGTCTACGAGTTCGCAGTATCTGAGTCTTGCTGGCAAGACCTTTGGTTGGGCAAACGTACCTCCTGGCACCCGTGCCTCTCTGTATCAGAATCCTGATTATCAAAAAGCGGCACCATTTGCACAAGTCACCTTGGACTCTATCAACACCGCAACTCCTGATCATCCAACGCTTGATGCTGTTCCCTATCACGGCGTTCAATATGTGGGTATTCCACAATTTGAGTCGGCGGGTCAGCAGGTGAGCGAGTTGATGTCGGCGGTAGTTGCAAATAAGACCTCCGTTGACCAAGCTCTTCAACAATCCGATCAAATCCTCTCTTCACATGTTAACAAGTACAACTCATCGGGCTACTAGCTACGTTGTCAATGAAACGAGAGGGACCGTCCCTTTCTAAGAAGTGACGGTCCTTTCGCCCCTCGTCCTCGCTCTCTACGTTGTTACAGGAAGAAAGGGCATATTATGAGTAACCAGGTGTTACATGTCCCCGCGCAACCACAAGCGCACAGGCAAATGAACCCGACCGCCAAACGGGTCGAGGGGAGAACATGGCTTCATATTCCTTCGCTCGCTTTTATGATTGTGTTGACGCAGATTCCATTTCTCCTAGCTGTATGGTTCAGTCTCCATGCATGGAATCTGCTTGTTCCTACCGAAGGCTTTCCGTTAGTGTGGCTTGGCAACTATATTCACACCTTCTTTGCCGACCCAAACTTCTGGCCTATTCTGGGCAACACAGTACAACTCGTGTTTGGTGCAATCTTGCTGGCACTTATTGGCGGAACTATTCTCGCTCTTCTGTTAAATCGTCCGCTCTGGGGTAGGAATGTTTTGCGTGCGCTTGCAACTGTGCCATTTTTGGTTACTCCATCAGTCATGGCACTGGTATGGAAGAACCTTTTTCTTAGCCCTACCTCAGGATTTGTCAACTGGATGCTCTCCTCCGTTGGTTTGCATAGTGTGCCGTGGTTTTCTGAGTTTCCGCTGCAAAGCGTAACGTTCATCGTTGCCTGGGAATGGACACCCTTTGTAATGCTCGTCATTCTCGCGGGACTACAGGGCGTTCCGCATGAGGTGTTAGAGGCCGCGAAGGTGGATGGTGCGAATGCCTTCACAACCTTCTGGCGTGTCGTTTTTCCGCTTTTACGCAAGCCTTATGAGATTGCTATTCTCTTTGGCACCATTTTTATCTTTCAGACCTTTGGTGAAATTTATGTCACCACTGCTGGCGGGCCAGGAGTAACAACCAATACATTGCCATATTACACCTATCGAACGGCATTAAGTTCGTTTCAGATTGGACAGGCTGCGACGTTAGGGGTGATTGGTGTCGCTGTTGCGATTCTTGCGGCACGAGGCATGCTCTACCTTATGACTGAGCGTACAGCATCAGAAAAGGAGTAAGTCATGAATGTAGCAGCCACAAAGAGATGGTCTAATATTGCGTGGAATGTGTTGACGTATATTCTCGTCTTTGTGCTCATCTTTCCTGTACTCTGGATGGTATTAACTGGATTTAAAACAGAAATCGCTGCGATCTCCGTTCCCCCTACACTGTTTTTTCAGCCAGTATTTGATCAGTTTCAAATCGCGTTCGATAACGGCTTCTGGGCCTATCTTTTCAATAGCGCGACAGCATCCATCGTCTCGACTGCTCTGGCGATGCTTCTAGGTATTCCAGCCGCCTATGCGATGGTTTTTCAAATGCCCAAGAAGGGGTCAGATGACATGCTGTTCTTTGTGCTCTCCACACGCTTCATGCCATTTGCCGCCATTCTCGTGCCGCTCTATGTCATCATTACGCGCTTGAACCTGTTGGACAACCTCTTTACCCTGATTGTGATCTATACCGCAATGAACCTGCCTTTAATCATCTGGATGGCACGGTCCTACTTCCTGGATTTGCCAAAGGAGGTTTTGGAGGGTGCGTGGTTGGATGGTTGCTCAAACTTGCAAACCATTGTGAGAATCACTGTCCCAATGGCTGCTCCTGGCCTAGTTGCGGCGGCTCTGCTCGCCATCATTTTCGCATGGAACGATTTCTTTTTTGCGGTCACGCTGACCTACACGAATTCGCCTACGCTCCCAATCATGGTTGCAGCCTTTACAAGTAACGAAGGATTGTTTTTAGCGAAGGTATCCGCGCTGGCAACGATGATCATTATCGTTCCGGTTGCGATAGGCATCTATGCTCAGAGATACCTTGTGCAAGGGCTGACTGGTGGTGCTTTAAAGTAATGCCGCACAAGCTCTTTAAGCCATGAAACAAGATTCAACTACTTTCAAATCCGTTGTTACTCCTTTACATTAAGAAAGGGATAAAACTTCTATGCGTGCTGTCGTGATTTCTGCTCCAGGTCATGCTGGAGTAGAGAGTGTTGCTGATCCCACACCTCGCTCAGGAGAGTTGCTCATACGTGTGGGTGCATGTGGTATCTGTGGTACTGATCTACATTTGCTGGACGGTGATTCTCCATTGACCCATTATCCTGTTATCCCCGGTCACGAGTTTGCTGGTGAGGTCGTGGCAGTCGGTAGCGATATTCCTGAAGGCAAGGGAGAGGCAGCGATAGCGGTTGGTAGTAGAGTTGCAGTTGAGCCAAATCTGTACTGTGGGTACTGTGAGCCTTGCCGTACGGGTCATGAGAATTTGTGTCTCAACTATCATGCAATTGGAGTTACTACGGCTGGAGCAATGGCGCAGTACATATCGGTTCCCTTGAAGAAGGTATATGCACTGCCTGATGGCATCTCGTTGCGTGAGGGATCGTTGATCGAACCGCTCTCGTGTGCCGTACATGGGATGCATCGACTGCAACCGAAATCAGGTGACACGGTGCTTATTACGGGCGCGGGCACAATGGGCTTGCTGCTCTTGCAATTAGTTGTGCGAGGCGGTGCATCGCGGGTCGCGGTGATTGACCTGAATACACAGCGTCTGCAACGCGCGGAAGCATTGGGTGCGAAGCGTACCTATACCGATATTCAGCAAGCACTCAAAGATGAACCACTAGGCTTTGATTGTGTTGTCGATGCAACGGGAGTCGCGTCGGTGGTACAGAGTGCGTTTATGGCGGTCAAGCGTGGTGGCAAGCTGATGGTGTTTGGCGTCTCGTCGCCGGATGCCCGCATCTCACTCTCTCCATTTCGCATTTATAACGAGGAGATAACGGTGCTAGGCTCGATGGCGGTGCTTTTCTCGTTCCAGCCGGCGCTCGATCTCCTGAGTGCAGGTGTCATAGATACCGAAGCCATGCTGACCACAGCCTTGCCATTGGAAGACTTCTCAAAGGCAATCGAGATGGTGAGACGTGGCGAAGGCGTTAAAACGCAGTTGTTGCCAAACACGTAGATACTGCGAGATGTAGTATGATGGAAGGTCAGACATAAAATGGAACACTTTATGTCTGACCTTCCATCATACTACATCTCACTCACAAATCTTTTCACTACGTCATAAAGCACATGCACGCCCCATTTCAGCGACTCAATGCTAATACGCTCATCGTGGCTATGAATGCGTCTCCCTTCGTTTGGATCGACGAGAAGCCCAGGCACAAAACCGTAGACCATTGTACCAAGCTTTGTGACATGTTTCGCGTCGGTGCCGCCTGTGAGCAGCACTGGAATGGCGGTGGCTCCGGCATCGTATTCGCCGAGTACTTCTTTGATGGTGTTAAAAAGAGGTGATTGAATGTCTGCCTCTAAGGGTGCCGAGGGTTCGAGGAATTCTATTTCGGCTTCGGAACCGATGAGCGACCGAAGTTCATCTAAAAACGTCTCTGGCGTCCAACCCGGAAGGTGACGCCCATCGACGGATGCTTCAGCTACTGAAGGAATAACGTTGATTTGCGATCCTGCCTGTAGCATCGTCGGTGTTACCGTGTTGCGCAGCATCGCATGCATTACTGATTTGAGGTCCTGTGCCACCGGCAGACGATCCACTGCAACGTCGGCAGTCACTTCGTCGGTGAGCACGGCGCGAAGTGCTTGTGCAACATCGGCTGGCTGCGACGAGGCAATCCCTGAGATATAGCCGCTTATAGTGTCAGTGAAATGAACTGGAAGCAAATCGGGCGTCAATTTGGACAGAATAGCTGCGAGCTTGAGAATGGCATTATCATTGTGAGGGACCGAACCGTGTCCTGGTCTACCGTGTGTGCGAATGCGGAAGCGAACGGTGCCTTTCTCCGCTGTTTGCACAGGGTAGTAGTGTTGACCATTGATCTCGAAACAGGTGCCACCTCCCTCATTTAGCGCGTACTCGGCTTGAATAAGTTCGGGGCGATGCTCGGCAACCCAGCCAGCACCGTCAAGTCCACCACGCTCCTCATCGGCGGCAGCCATATAAATCACATCACGCTTGAGCTGTACACCTGATCGCTTGAGGAGCAGCATAATCATAGCTTCCATTGTGACCATTTGTTTCATGTCCAGTGCGCCGCGCCCGTAGAGATAGCCGTCCGTGATATCACCAGAGAACGGGTCGTGTGTCCACTTTTCCGGCTCGACCGCCACGACATCGGTATGGGACATGAGCAAGAGCGGTGGTGCTGAGCCATCGCCCTTGAGACGCGCGACAAAGGTGGCACGGTCCGCACTCGGCCCCACTATTTCACCAGAAATACCTTCTTTTGCAAGTAGAGCCTGCAAGTATTCAGCCGCACGTAGCTCGTTTCCTGGTGGGTTGCGCGTGTCGAGACGAAGCAGTTCTTGCGCGTATCTCACCGTCTCGTCTCCCACTTCTTGCCAGTTGATGCTGTGCTCGGTCATGAGAATATTCTCCATTCTGTTTTGCTAGGTTCATTATCGGTACATCCGGCAAATGGCGGGGACGCACACATTGCTTCTTAAGACAACGGACGTGATGAATGTGGTCCCTACCACATCTATGTTATTTACCGTATGCGCCAATTATCGCATATTATGATACACTTTCCTTATCTATGTATCACGAAAGGAAAGCGATGAAAACATACAACCTGTGTTTGATTGGCTTTGGCAATATTGGTCGCGCGCTTGCCCGGCTCCTGCTGGCAAAGAGAACTGAGTTGCGAGAGAGCTATGGTATCGAGTGGCGTATCACCGGTATCGCGACCAGGAGTATGGGATGGATTGCTGATCCTCAAGGTCTCGATGTGGAGAGATTTTTGGAGGATATTTACGCCTATAGACAACCAGCCTCGCCTCCAACTAATGTTCGAGAATGGCTTGCGGAAGCACAAGCAGATGTGCTTTTTGAGATATCTTCACTCAATGTGCAGAACGGACAACCCGCAATAGCACACCTTCAGGTGGCACTTGAACAAGGCGCACATGCCATCACAGCTAACAAAGGCGCGATTGTGTATGCCTATCGCGAACTAGAAGCACAGGCAGCGTCTCGTGGAAAGCGATTTCTCTTCGAGGCGACCGTGATGGGTGGCTCTCCTACCTTTTCACTGTTTCGTGAGACCCTGCCGACGCTCACGGTGCTGAAAGTACGAGGCATTCTGAACGGCACCACGAATGTTATTCTGGGTGAGATGGAAAAAGGGCTAAGCTTTGAGGAGGGTGTAAAGAGGGCACAGGAACTCGGAATCGCTGAAACCGATCCAAGTGCTGATATAGATGGCTGGGATTCGGCAGTGAAGGTATGCGCAATTGCACAGGTACTCATGCGGAAACCTCTGAGATTGGAAGAGATCGAGCGCGAAGGGATACGGGGCTTAACAGGTGAGGCCGTACAAGTAGCACGAGCCGAGGGAAGACCGTGGAAACTAGTATGCAAGGCGGAGGTAATCGAAGGAAGGCTGTATGCGAGTGTGCGACCAGAACAGGTGACGTTGAATGATCCGCTTGCCTCGGTGGGAGGAACGGCAATGTCGGTGCAGTTTGAGACGGATGTACTCGAAGCGTTGACGATAACGACGGAAAACAAAAACGACACACGAGCCACGGCCTATGATATGATGGCGGATTTTATTAGGGCCGTAAAGAATGATAACCTATAGCTCTGGTCTCCAGTACACTAAAAAACACGGCAACGCCTTTGAGGGCATTATGCTGTGTGTATGAGATATACTGTCAGCACAGAGGAGTGTCCATTCTTTCTGTGTCACGAACAGTCGAGTGTTCGGATTCTATCCTGGGTAGAGGAACAACGAAAGGAACAGGCATAGAAGATGCTGGGATTAAGAAATTATTGGACGTACAGTGCTGGTCTCGCCATTGCCTGGGCTATTGTACTCATCCTTGCGCTGGCGATTCGGGGAAGCGCGAATATGTATATCTACCTCCTGGTCTTCTCCGGCTTCTGTATTGGCTGGGTGTCGACGACGATTACCCGGTACGTCTATCCGCCTCTTAAACGTTGGGGAGTGAACAACGGTCAAGAGTGACGCTCTCAATTCAGGGCTACTCCTTCGAGAAGAAGTATGTGATAAGCATACAGTCGTGCCTTGCATTTGTTGCCCTGTATTTTTATTTAAGTTAGTGTGATTGGTGATGACTTTGGACGAACATAACAACGCGGCGGACTGGGCAACGAACATCTACGAACTATTCAAGGCTCATTCTATCGACATGGTTTCGTTTGTGCCAGATGGTGGGCATAAGCGGTTGATTGAGTTATGCCAGCACGATGAAGCTATGCGGACGGTGACATTGACGACGGAAGAAGAGGGAGTGGCGTTCGCGGCGGGTGCGTTTCTTGGTGGTAAACGTTCGGTGTTGCTGATGCAGTCGAGTGGTGTGGGTAATTGTATCAATATGCTGTCCCTGCCGCGTATTTGCAACATGCCATTGCTCATGCTTATCACTATGCGTGGAGAATGGGGCGAGTTCAACCCGTGGCAGGTGCCGATGGGCCAGAGTACGCCGAATGTTTTGGAAGCGAGTGGCGGAATTGTGTATCGCGTTGACGCAATTGAAGAGATACATTCCACCGTTGAAGCCGCGATACTACTCGCCTTTCAGAGTCGATGTAGGGTAGCTGTATTGCTTTCACAAAAGCTGATTGGGGCGAAGCGTTTTGAGGGGAGCAAACCATGAGTATGCTGCACCGGCGAGATGTAGTGCGTGAACTCCTGCGAGAGCGTGGCGATTTGATTATCGTGGCAGGACTAGGCTCAACCGCTTACGATCTTGCGTCATGCGGCGATGACCCACGTAACTTTCCATTATGGGGTGCGATGGGTGGAGCTGCGATGATTGGTTTGGGATTGGCACTGGCGCAACCGGAACGCAAAGTGATGGTGTTGACAGGTGACGGGGAAATGCTGATGGGCCTTGGCAGTCTGGCAACGATTGCGGCACAACATCCACTCAACCTGCGCATTGTCGTGATGGACAATGAACGCTTCGGCGAAACGGGTCAACAGCGAACACATACCGCAATGAGCACAGATTTAGGTGCCGTCGCTTCTGCCTGTGGATTTCAGCATACAATGACGGTTCGACGATTCAACGAATTAGCGACATTGAGCGAGGCGATTTACACATTGCCAGACATGCTCTTTGCCGTGGTGAAAGTATCGCCAGAGGAATTGCCACGTGTGCTACCTCCGCGCGATGGTGCCTATCTTACACATCGGATGCGTGTGGCTCTGCTTGGAGAGAAGCAGGCTTTGGAGGCATAGTGTAGGACATATTGACGGACGTTTGTAGGGACCGATTTATCACGTCCTTCTCGCCTCTCGATATGCCAAAAGGACGTGATAAATCGGTCCCTACAAGTAGCCATGATAAAGGAGAGACTTTAATGGAGCAACGCTTTACAAACAAAATCGTGATTGTGACGGGGGCGGCGCATGGCATAGGACAAGCGATTGCGCAACGCTTTGGCAATGAGGGCGCGCAGGTTGTGGTGAATGACATTAATGAAAAAGGAGTCGAAGCAACTGTACAGGCCATTACATCACAAGGCGGGCAGGCGATTGCAGGTGTTGCGGATGTCTCAAAGAAGACTGAGGTTGATCGACTGTTTGATATGGTGCTTGAGCGTTTCGGGCGAGTGGATGTGCTGGTCAACAATGCGGGTCTCATCAATGTCGAGCGGCACTTTCTTGAGGGGAATGAGGCGTGGTGGGATGCTGTTATCGCGGTAAATTTGAAAAGCGTTTTTCTTTGCTCTTCCCGTGCGGCACATATCATGGCGCGCCAGCAGCAGGGAGTTATTATCAACATGTCAAGCGGCGGGGCAACGCACTCGCACCGGGGAATGGCGGCCTATGATGCATCGAAGGGCGGCATAGAGGCGTTGACGAGAGCAATGGCCCTCGACCTCGCGCCCTATGGGATTCGCGTCAATGCACTTATTCCAGGCTCAATTGATACGCAGGGGATGGACCCGGAGTTAAAGCGGGAGCGGGGCGTCACGGTACCACTGGGACGTGTGGGCGAGTCAAGCGATATGGCGGGGCCAGCAGTCTTTCTGGCGTCCGATGATGCCAGCTATATAACGGGTCATACGTTAGCTGTAGATGGTGGATTGCTCTCGCAGCAGCGTGCGCCACAGGTCGATATTTTTCCGCTCAGTCGTTTCCCGAAGGTGGAGGGACTTTGATGGCAGAGTCTCCTTCTCGTTATCGCATTGGGATAGATATCGGAGGCACGTTTACCGACCTTTTCGTGTTTGATACCGAAACTGGTCGTTTCGCGACCGGCAAAACGCTCACTACGCCGCGTGCTCCTTCCGAGGCTGTTGAGACACTGATAGAGGAGATGCTGAAGCGCGAGGCTATTGCGATAGAGCATGTACAACAACTCATTCACGGTACCACACTGGTCACGAATGCGGTGATTGAACGCACTGGCTCGCGTACTGCATTGTACGTAACACAGGGCTTTCGTGATTCAATCGAGATTGGTCGCGAAAATCGCTACGAACTCTACGACCTTCTGCTGGAAAATCCGCAACCACTTGTGCCGCGTTACCTTCGGTTTGGCATACCACAACGCACACTGGCAGATGGAACAACATTACAAGAGTTGGACGTTCCCTTCGTCGAGCGATTGACGCGTGAACTGGTTGCGAACGGCATTGAGGCTATCGCAATAGCCTTTTTGAATAGCTTCGTGAATCCGTCTGCCGAGCGGGAGGCGCGGGCAATCATTCAGCGTGTCGCGCCACATATGCGTGTAGCGATCTCGTCGGAGGTTGTGCCTGAAATACGGGAGTTTGAGCGCACGTCAACCACGATTATCAACGTCTATGTGCAGACGCGGGTAGAGCATTACCTGCACGAGTTGCAGACGCGACTGCAGCGCATTGGTTTTCCGGGTGATCTCTTCTTGATGATTTCTAGTGGGGGTATCGTCACTGTCGAAACCGCGACACGCTTTCCCGTTCGTCTGCTCGAATCCGGTCCGGCGGCGGGTGCGCTAGCAGCAGCGCGTTATGGTACAGCGTGTGGCTATGACGACCTTATTTCCTTCGATATGGGCGGGACCACAGCGAAGTTTTGTGTTATCGACAGAGGACAACCGTTGATTGCGCACGAGTTTGAGGTTGATCGCCGCTATCGACTGAAAAAAGGGTCGGGCTTGCCCGTAAAATTATCGGTAATTGACATGATCGAGATTGGCGCGGGCGGTGGCTCGATAGCTTCGATAGATGCTATGAATCTTTTGAAGGTTGGCCCAACTTCGGCGGGTGCGGAGCCGGGTCCCGTGTGTTATGGACGTGGAGGAACTGAACCAACTGTGACCGATGCGGACCTTGTGCTTGGCTATCTCGACCCTGACTATTTTCTCGGCGGCAGTTTTCATATAGACATTGAAGCCGCGCGGCGAGCTATTCAGGAACGAGTTGCCGATCCTTTAGGTATTTCGCTTGAAGAGGCGGCGTGGGGTATGCACCAGATTGTGAACGAAAGCATGGCAAACGCGGCACGTATTCATACGCTGGAGCGTGGAAAGGACCCGCACACGTTGCCGGTCTTTGCCTTTGGTGGGGCGGGACCCGTACACGGGTTCCGTATCGCGAAAGCTCTTGGTTCGCCCGCATTTATTGTGTCATATGGAGCGGGTGTGATGAGTGCGATTGGCTTGCTGACCGCGCCGCTCGCGTTTGACTTTGTGCGCTCCTGGCCTGGTCCAATTGACTCAATGAACTGGCAAGAGGTCAATGTACTGCTGAGTGAAATGGAGACAGAGGGCCAGAAGCTTTTAGAGAACTCTGGCGTTCCGTCAATGTCCATCACGCATGCTCGGATAGCTGATATACGTTACGTCGGTCAGGGACACGAAATACAGGTTCCGCTGCCTGATGGACAACTGAGTAACGAAAGTGTTGCTGCTATCATAGGCTCATTTGAGGAAACCTATCGTCTTCTTTATGAGCGGCTTAGTCAATCGGTGTCGGTTGAAATTATCAATTGGCGCGTCACCTCGTCTGGCCCTACTCCGGGCGTACAGCTACAGGGAACGGAAGAGAAGCCGACCAATGCGCAAACGGCACAAAAAGGGAGTCGCAAGGCATATGTTCCAGAGTTGGGAGGATATGTCGATGTCCCTGTGTATGACCGCTATGTACTAACGGTAGGGACGAGTTTTGTGGGACCGGCGATTATTGAAGAGCGCGAGTCAACAGTCATTGTAGGGCCGAATTGTGAGGGG